>NZ_JBQFMP010000021.1:0-38878 GCF_056531905.1 Ruegeria sp. K11 | reverse complement strand
GTTGTCTTGGTCTTGACGTTGGCAGCCGCAAACAAGCTCCGCTTCGTTCCGGCCATGCAGTCCGGGGACGACAAAGCTGCCCGCCACTTGGTTCGCTCCATTGAAATCGAAACTGTGATCATTTTTTTTATCCTTGCTGCAACCGCGACGCTTACCAGCGTTCTGACCCTACCGAATTGAGGTATTCCGTGAACAGGCCGGACTATTTACTCGTCCCGTTTGTCAGCTTCGCGACGGGCGCAATTGCTGGTCACGAAATGGACGGCTGGAATTTGTCCGGTGGGCAGACCCTTTACGTTGAACACTGCCCGCGCCGCCCCATGACGAAACCGGGCATACATGGCACTACGACAACCAGCTTCTATTCGAATTCACTCAGCTAGGAGGCGAAGAGGCGTTAGCCGCGGGTGGCGTCGATGGCTTATCCACACATCGGGTCCGTCGGACCACGTTCACATGGATGGAGTTGCGACTGAGTTAAGCGCGATAGGTCGCGTGGGCATGTCCGATCCAACGGACTTGGTTTCCTTTGTGTTGGACGAGCCTGCGCTCTTTGAGGCCGGGGCAACATGGAGCTACACCGACACCTGCTACACTCTGATCATGGGGGCCGCGACGGATGCAAGCGTGTTCGAACTTGGCGCTGAACGCCTGCTTCTGCCGTTGGGCCTCACAGCCACGGTTCCGTCGGACAGAACAGCGCGCGAAGGCATTGCGGTTGGATGCACCATAGACGGCAATCCCGGCGGCCTCGCGCCTCGAACGATCAATGGCGACGGTCGCCTGACATAGAACCTAGTTGTCGAATGGACAGGGGGAGGACTTGCATTCGTCTCAACCGACATTGCTCGCGGGGGGAATGCGTTTTTTCAGGTGCTGCCATGAACAATGAGCATTTGGGCTCCTTGCTGGACGGTGTGGCGGTCCATCCTGATGCACCGGGCGTGTTCTACGGCGCCGGCATCGCGATCTACCGGGAAACCCCGCACGGTCCCGTATTCGGTCACGGCGGCTGGTTTCCCGGTTACGTCTCAAGTCGGAGGCATTATGCACACCACGACCTCACAATTGCGTTCCAGATCAATCGCGACGTGGGTGTCGTAGACGATAGCACTGATCTGGTTCCGGCCTTTGAGGAGGCGCTTGCCCGAAGTCCCTTGGACGTCACCCAATCCCGGACCATCCGGGCATACTGTCGGGCTGAGATGTGCAAACGCTCATGGAGACGGTCTGGCCAAAGATACTCGGACCCGACCATGATCTCATTTTCCATCCACTTCTCGACGGAAGCAGGTGTACCTTCGGAAATTTCGAAGCGTGCCGGTTTCTGCGTTTTGCTTTGCTGAATGGACACGCGCCCCTTGTTCTGTCCCGGTGCCGTGACATCGGCTACTTTCTTCTTCACCAGACCACAGCCGTTCAGTTTGCTGTTGAAACCGAAGAACCGCCAATTGATCATGACCGCTTTCGTGTAGCATCATGTCATTGAAGGTCATTTCTGAGGGCAGACCAATGGTTCACACTGATGTTTTTGACACGCAGCTAACGGAACTATTTGAATGGCGTCGCGACTTTCACGCACATCCGGAAATTACTTTCGACGTTCATAGAACCGCCGGTTTGGTTGCCGAGCGCTTGCATGAGATGGGTGTCGACGAAGTTCATACTGGTATTGGGAAAACCGGCGTCGTTGCGGTGATAAAAGGCGAAAGTATAGCAAGCGACAAAGTGATTGGCTTGCGGGCGGACATGGACGCTTTGCCCATGCAGGAGCAGACAAATCTTCCTTACGCGTCTAAGATAGAAGGCCGAATGCATGCCTGCGGACATGATGGGCACACAACGATGCTGCTGGGCGCTGCTCGCTATCTCAGCGAGACCCGTAATTTCAACGGAACTGCGGTTCTGATTTTCCAACCAGCGGAAGAGGCGGAAGGCGGTGGCCTCGCCATGGTTCAGGATGGTCTGATGGACCGTTTTGGTATTCAAAGCGTTTTTGCGCTTCATACGTCTCCTGGTCTGCCCATCGGCCATTTCTCGACTCGTCAGGGTGGCATAATGGGGTCAGCGGACCTCTTTGAAGTGCAAATAACTGGCAAAGGTTGCCATGCAGCTTTTCCACACGAGGGTCTCGATCCGGCCATTGCCGTTGCCCAGATCATCCAGGGTTTCCAGACGATTGTGTCGCGTTCAATAAATGCGTCGGCGCAGCATGTCGTTTCAATCACGCAAATCCACATGGGGACAGCAGATAACATCATTGCTGAGACAGCGGAGATCAGAGGGACCGTGCGCAGCCTATCCAGCAAGGCACGTGCTTTGGGTAAACAAAGGATGTTCGAAATTTGCGCGGGTGCAGCGTCCATGACGGGTACGGACATCCATCTCAATTACATCGACGATTTGCCGGTGACAGAGAACGACCCGACACAAACCGACTTTGCCATAGATGCGGCCACCAAACTGGTGGGCTCCGAGGCAGTTGACGGCAACCGAACGCCAACCATGGGCGGAGAGGATTTTTCGTTCATGCTTGAGCAGCGTCCCGGCAATTTCATGTTTATCGGCAACGGAGACAGCGCGGCATTGCACAACCCGGCCTTCGATTTCAATGATGACGCACTCGCTTATGGCTGCGCGTACTTTGCTACGATTGTTGAGCAGAAATTGGCGATCTGACACGCATGAACGTTCGTTGTCAAAGCGGACGATGGTGCTACCGCAGCGAATTGGAGCTTTGCCCGCACCTGCTCTGGTCAAATAACTATTCGAAGAATATCCCACGACAAATCCAATGGAGGCCGAGAGCCCAAAACGACCGGATTTCGACAGAAGAAACTGGCCTATAATGCTGCTTTGATGGGTGTTGCCACCTGATAGCCTATTGCGCAGCACCGTTGCCTGATCGCAGTCTGATGGCCCTGTCGCGGTTTTTCCCCAAGCATTTCCCGGTCTAGCGTCAGACGGCGGTCAAAGACCGCCCTTTGGAAAGCCCGTATATGTTGCGCTTTGGTCCTGGTGATAATTCGCCATTGTCCGGTCAGTCAGAACCGTTGACGTCTGGCCGTCGTCCAGAATGATCTGCTGATCGCTGGGACCGGAATACCAGCGAATATTGAACGCACAGAGCCACGGGAAGATCATGACCTCTGCGTAGGCCGGAATGTTGTCCCGGATCCACCACGCCAGAGGTTTGGGGTCTTGGGTCTGTTCAAACCGAGGCAGATACCACGGAATTACAATCGAAACTGTCCCGCCGAAATGCCCGTCGGTATCCCTGTGGTCCCAGATATGGCGCGCCGCACTGTATGTGTTGTCCGAGCAGTAATAGCCGCCCTCCGCGCTGCCGGTTTCCGTCAGTTTTTGATGACAGAACCCGTTCACCTCGGCCGACCTGAAAGCACTGCGCACGGTGACATGGCCAAAGGCGGCATATAGGGGCTCCAGAATGTTCTCACACAAGTTGCGCCCGACCTCGATCGCAAGATCGGGATCGTCGGGTATGTTTTGCATCCCGTGGAAATTAGCCACTTCGCTATAGAGCATCTCGCGCATGAAAAAATGCTCGGACAAGCGAACGCGACCCAGTTCGGTCAAAGCGGCGACACTGGTGGGCTTTTTGATCGGACCCTCCTTTCTACCTGCGCTCGTATTGAGGTTTGCCGAACGACGCTTCCCATTCCTCGGGGGTAAACCCTTCGACGATGTCTTTGGTCTTTTCCATGTCGCGGGCGACGGCCGGACGCGCTGCGATAGCAGCAAACCAGCGCTGAACATTGGGAAACTCTGCGATGTTCTGGCCCTGCCGTTCGGCAAGACGGCACCAGGGGAAGATGGCCATGTCAGCAATGGTGTATCGATCGGCGGCCACCCAATCGCGGCCATCAAGCCTGCGGTCCAGAACGCTGTAGAGCCGCCCGGCTTCATTGGTATAACGCTCTTGCGCATAGGGCAGAACGACCGCGCCGTTCGGATTCATGGGCGCGTACATATTGAAGTGGTGCGCCTGTCCCAGCATCGGACCAAACCCGCCCATCTGCCACATCAGCCACTTGATTGTGTCCCATCGGCCCTGCGTGTCATCGGGCAGGAACTGTCCGGTTTTTTCCGCCAGATAGAGAAGGATCGCACCGGATTCGAACAGCTCGATCGTGCCGTCCGGCGTGTCGTGATCCACAAGGGCGGGGATCTTGTTGTTGGGGCTGATCCGCAGGAATTCCGGTGCGAACTGATCGCCTGCGTCGATATCGACCCAATGCAGCCGATAGGTCAGACCGCATTCTTCCAGCATGATGTGAATCTTCTGCCCGTTGGGCGTTTGCGCCGAGTAGAAATCAATCATGAAAACCCCTCTGTCAGCCCTTGGTGTACCAGCCGTTGTCGACATAAAGGGCCGCGCCGTTGACAAAGCTGGCCTCATCCGAGGCAAGGAACAGAACGGCGTTTGCCACCTCTTCAGGTTCGCAGATGCGGCCTTGGGTGGCGGCAAGATCGCCGTCTTCCCATTGTTGCCCCTGGGCATCCAACTCGGCAATCTCGCGCAGCCCATGGGCGGTTTTCACGAAACCCGGACAGACCGCGTTGCAGCGGATGCCCTGGTCCCGATATTCAACGGCGATGGTCCGTGACAGCTGCAAAACCGCGCCTTTCGACATGCAGTAGAGCGATTCAAGCGCATATCCCAGTTCCGACGCGATCGAGGCCGTGATCACCACGGAACCGCCCCCATTCACGGCCATTTCGGGCAAAGCGCGACGACACACCAAGAACGCGGATTTGACGTTGATGTCCATCAGCCGGTCATAGTCTTCCTCGGTGGAGTCGTGCAGCGGTTTGACGATGATTGTGCCCGCATGATTGAACAGCACGTCATAGGGGCCGACGTCTGATTTGATTGCGTCAAAAGCGGCGTCGATCTGGTCCGCTTTCGTAACGTCCGCCTGAAAGAGCCACGCCTCGCCCCCCGCATCGCGGATCATGCTGACGGTTTCGTCCCCGGCCTCTTTCTGGATGTCGATGATGGCCACCCGCGCGCCTTCCTGCGCAAACAATAGCGCCGTGGCGCGCCCCATCCCGGCTGCGCCGCCGGAAATCACGGCGGTCTTCCCAGCCAATCGCCCTGTCATGATCAAATCCTCCCCATCAGATCGTTCAGATGCATTCTCCGCCATCGACCACAAAGGCGTGCCCGGTCATGAACGAAGACTTGTCCGAGGCAAGAAAGACGATGGCTTCGGCAATCTCCTCGACCGTTCCGAACCGTCCCATAGGGATGGTGTCGGCCACGTAAGCCTCCAGCTTGTCGCGCCCACCCATCTGCGTTTCAAAGCCAAGGTTGAACGGCGTATCGATGAAACCGGGGCACAATGCGTTAAAGCGGATATTCTCTTTGGCGTAATCGGCGGCCATCTGGCGGGTCATCGCCAGAACGGCGTGTTTCGTCGTCGCGTATGCGATCATCTCGCGGTCGAACTGTACTCCGGAATTTGAGGACGTGATCACCACGCTGCCACCGCCCTGCTGACGCATCGTCGGCAGAGCGGCTTGGGCGGCCACGAAATGCGACCGGACATTCAGCCGCCAGGACAGATCCATGTCATCGACGCAAACCTGTTCCAATTTGCCCTCAATCTGAACCCCAGCATGAGAATGAATAATGTCCAGGCGCCCTTCGTCATGGACCGTCTGTTCGATGGCTTTGGTGAGGGTTGCGTCATCCGTGACATCGACCTCGCGCGCGGTCGCTATGCCCCCGCATTTGGTAATGCTTTGGGCGACTGCCGTGGCGGCCTCGGCATTCCTGTCTGTCACAATCACATGCGCGCCTTCGCGCGCCATTGCCCGCGCGCCTGCAGCCCCGATACCCGAACCCGCGCCAGTTACGAATGCAACACGATTGTGCAACAGCATTGAGGTCTCCTAAAGGTTGGATCAGCGCTTGTCGCCGCGCCTGAGAATGAGTTGCGCGGCGACCAGCAGAACAAGGGATGCCAGCATCACCATCGTGCCGATCGCATTGATTTCGGGTGTCACGCCGCGACGGATCGAGGAAAAGACGTAAATCGGCAGGGTGGTTTCCGATCCGGCCACGAAGAAGGCGATGATGAAGTCGTCGAAGCTGAAGGTGAAGCTTAGCAGGAAACCTGCCAGAATGGCGGGCGCAATCAGGGGCAGGGTGATCAGCCGGAATGTGCGCAAAGGCGGAGCGTAAAGGTCAGCGGATGCCTCGGACAGTGCCCCTTCGAGGCCTTGCAACCGCGCGCGGACGATCAGCACGACAAGCGCCAGCGTAAACATGGTGTGCGCGGCGATCAACGAGGGCATGCCCATGGACAGGGCAGGGGCGGCCTCTGGATCGGACCAGATGCTTTCCAACCACGGGTTCACCACATCAAATACGGTGACAAGGGCGATCAGAGTGGCGATGCCGATCACGATGCCGGGGATCATGACGGCGATATAGATGATGGCGTCAAACACCGCGCGCACTGGGCCCTTGATGCCTTGCAGACCCACAGCGGCGAGTGTCCCCAGAATGCTGGCCAAAGTCGCTGAGACGAAGGCAACAAACAGGCTGTTGCCCAAGGCCTCCATCACAAAGGGGTTGTTCAACGCGCGTCCGTACCACTTGATCGAGAAGCCTTCGAACTGGCTAGCGCTGCGACCGGCACTGAAGCTGAACAAGGCGATGATGGCGATTGGTGTGTAGAGGAAAACGTAGACCATCAGGGAATAAAGACGCATCCCATGCCCCTCACATGATAGACACGTCTTCGCGCTGGGCACTCAGCCGCGAAATCAGACGCATATAAATGGTGACAGTCAAAAGCATCACCAGGATCAGCATGACAGCCACCGCCGAGCCAAAGGCCCAGTTGCGCGATTGCAGGAACAGATCGACCAGTGCGTTTCCGACAAAGAACACTTTGCCGCCGCCTAAAAGTGCGGGGATCAGGAACTCTCCCATCAGCAGGATGAAAACCAGCATACAGCCGGTGGCGATGCCCGAGATCGACATGGGTAGCGTAACGCGCAGAAAGGTTGTCAGCGGGTTCGCACCCAGATCGGCGGACGCCTCAAGCAGACGTTTGTCCAACCGGTCGAGCGCCACGTAGATCGGAAATACCATCAGCGGAAGATAGCCATAGATGATCCCGATGGTGACGGCCGTCGGGGTGTAGATCAGGCGCACATCTTCCAGACCAAAAACCGCCAACAGCGCGGGCAAACCCTGCCCGCCGAGGATGAAAATCCACGCATAGCTGCGGATCAGGATCGAGGTCCAGAAAGGCACAATCACCAGCACCAATAAGACGGTTTTCCATTTGGGGTCGGTTTTGACCGCCAGTTGATAGGCCAGCGGGTAGGCAATGATCAAAGCGGCCAAAGTGCCCAATGGGGCCAGCGTCAGCGTGTTCTTGAACGCCGTGAAACGTGCCGGCAAATTCGCATATTGTTCAAAGGTAAATGCGGGCACCCACCCTCCCGAGGGTGCCCGCTCTCCAAAGCTGAACACCAGCACGACGGATAGCGGAAGAACAAGCATGACCAGCAGCCACGCCCCTGCGGGCGCAACCAAAAGCCAGTTTCTTTCGCGGTTCGTCATGCTGTGTCCGATCAGGCCGATTTGAACCGGGCCATCAGCTCGGCACGGTTCGGGTCCGTGAGTGTGGCGGCCGCGCCAAATTCCAACGCACTCAGACGTTCAGCTGCAGGATAGAGAATAGGATCGTTCAGCACCGACTCGGGCAGCAGCGCATTGGTGCGGCTGTCGGCAACCGGATACCCGTGTGCCAGAGCTTCGCGTGCGTTCACCTCGGGTGAAAGCATGAAGTTGATCAGCGCATAGGCCGCATCCTTGTGAGGAGCGCCCTTCGGGATGGCGTAGTAATCGCTCCAAAGCTCGCCACCTTCGCGACCCAGTGCAAACGCAATCTCTGGCATGTCGGTGCTGAGCTGCTTGCCATCGCCCGTCCAGCAGATCGTCAGCCAGGCATCGCCTGACCGCATGCCGGGCTGATAGTCGGACGTGATCGCAAACAGATGGGGTTTGACGTCAATCAGCAATTTCTCGGCGTCCGCCAACTCGGCCTCATCCACGGAATTGAAAGAATAGCCGTGATAGTTCAGCGCCGCGCCGATGGTGGTCAGCTGGTAGTCATGCACCATGGTCCGGCCAGTAAAGTCATCCATCGTCCGGTCGAAGAACTCTTTCCAGCTGTCAAAGGGCTTGCCGTCATTGTGCGAGGTGTTGATGGCCATCCCCGTGGTGCCCCAGTTTTTAGGCACTGCATAGACCACACCGTCAACGATACCCGCGTCCGAGAACCGCGGATCGAAGGATTCAGGGTCATAGTTGGGCAATTTCGACAGATCGAGCGGCTCGATCAGGTCTTCGTCCACATAGGTCGTGATCGTGTAGTTCGTGGGGACATACACATCCCAGCCGCTGCCCCCAGCCTGCAACTTGGCCAGCATCTCTTCGTTTGAACCAAAGACATTGACCTGCGCAAAGGCGCCGGTTTCATCCGTGAAAATGTCAAAGTTGGCAGGGTCATGGTAGTTCGGCCAGGTCGCCAGCACGACCCGATCGCCGATGTCACCCGCAAACGCGCGCGAAGGGGCAAGCCCCGGCACGGCCCCGGCCATTACGGCAGCGGCAGCTCCCAGACCGGTTGTTCCCAGAAACTGACGTCGCGAGATCGAGCCTTTTTCATAACGCCGCAGTTCTTCCATGAACTTTCGTTTTGAAATGTAGGTATCGTCTTTCATGTTGCTTCTCCCAGTTAGGTGATTTTCGGTCTTCTTTTCGTTATTCCGGTCGCAGGATCAGTGCGGCATCCGGCGTCCAGTGAACCCAGACTGTGTCGCCTTTTCCAAGGGCCGACAGCCCTGCGTCTGATTGGCGGGGGGCCAGTACCGTGATGTTCCCAAGTTGTTCGTGGCGAACCACATATTCGGTGTGTTCCCCCAGAAAGATGCGGTTTTGCACAGTTGTCTCCAGCCCACCGGGCACGTCCGAACGGCTGAGTCTGATTTGTTCGGGGCGTACGCTCAGACAACCAGGCTGACCGGCGGCCAATTCGCTTTTGGCGGCGCTGGCAAATGTCTGACCGGTGACAAGTTTTATCCCGCTTTCGCAGCCGGAGCTGGCGGCCACTGTTCCGTCGAAAAAGTTCGACGTCCCGACGAAGTCGGCGACATAGCGCGTGGTTGGTCGGTCGTATAGGTCCTGTGGGCTCCCGGCCTGCAAAATCTCGCCTGCGCGCATCACGCAGATCCTGTCAGAGAGCGACAGCGCCTCTTCCTGATCATGCGTGACCAGAACGAAGGTTATGCCCAACTGGCGCTGAATGTCCTGCAATTCGATCTGCATTTCCTTGCGCAGCTTGCGATCCAGCGCCGCCAGCGGTTCGTCCAGCAATAGCAGTTTGGGTTCGTTCACGATGGCGCGGGCCAAAGCCACGCGCTGTTGCTGACCGCCCGACATTTCCCAAATTCGGCGTGCCCCAAATTCACCCAGCCGCACCGTTTCCAGCACTTTGGCGACGCGGTCCGCGATCTCGGCCTTGGGCAGGCGGGGTCGCCGCTGATCCAACCCATAGGCAATGTTTTGGGCCACAGTCATATGCGGAAACAGGGCATAGCTTTGGAACACCATGTTGACCGGACGGCGGTAGGGCTCAAGCGCCGAGACGTCCTCGTTGCCGATCAGAACCTGGCCCTCAGTCGGGGTTTCGAAGCCTGCCAGCATTCTGAGTGCGGTGGTCTTGCCGCACCCGGAGGGGCCCAGAAAGGACAGAAACTCACCCTTTTGAATGCTGAGATTCATATCGTTCACAGCCACGACTGCCCCATAGCGCTTCGAGACACCCCGCATCTCGGCGATGGGTGTCAAAAGATCCTCAGATTGGACTCCGTGATCCAGCAAGATTTCCCCCCGCAAGACTTTTCAGTCAGTGAGCGTCTATAACGCAACTGGGAAAATTTTCTAGAAAAATGGCTTTATGTAAATATGATCTTTGTTATAGATTATTTTGAATTGCAGAAGGTCGACAAGATGCCGACGGATTGGAACCAGCAGACAGCACAGTGTCTGGATGCGCTGGGAAGTCCCGATTTCCCAGCCACTCTTGCCGAGGGCGTGCGTAGCGTAGTGCCTTATGAATACACGGTTGTTTTCGGATACCGAGGGAACGAGAGACCCCTTGCCCTGTTCGATGACTTCACGCCCGAGCGGCAGAAACTGCATGTCGATGAGTATCTTGAGGGGCCCTATTTAATCGACCCGTTCTTTCTGGCAAGCACAGGGGAAACGCCGCCTGGCATCTGGCGCCTGAAGGAAATCGCCCCTGACCGGTTCTATCAGGGTGAATATTTCCGCAGCTACTATGCCCAAACCGGACTGGCTGAAGAAGTTGGATTCCTGATGGACGTAGATGACCGTCTTTCGATCGTCGTATCGTTGATGCGGACCGAGAAGAAATTCAGCAAAACTGAGATGCGGGTTTTGTCGGATATCCAGCCAGTCGTGGACGCGCTTTGCCGCCGTCATTGGTCGGATACAGAAAGAAAAGACAGGGCCAAAACATCTGAACTCATGAACCAGAAAGTCTCCACCGCTTTCAAGTCAATCGGCGACGGCGTTTTGACCCCGAGAGAAGGTCAAATAGTTGAGCTGACGCTGCGCGGACATTCCTCTGAAGCGATCGGGAAGCTTCTGAGCATTTCTCCCGGCACCGTGCGCATACACCGGCGCAACGTCTATTCCAAACTGCGCATCAACTCGCAGGGGGAATTGTTTTCAGTTTTCTTGCAGACCATGGGAAATGAGTAAACAATTGGTTAGCCGCTGATTTGGGCCAATGTTGAACTGATGCTGGTCGCAGTGTCCTTCATGGGTCGGGCGCTGAGCCCTTATGTGCGGTTCGATGGGACCGTGACACAGGTTGATACCGAGAATTTCGCCCTGGACGCAATCAAGAAGGTCTTGCCAAAAGAACTTTGGTTGAGCGGGGCATCCGCCAGAGTGGAGCTCCAGAAACGGACCTTCCCGCCGGGAAGCGAACGGCGGGAAGTGTTCTTGCTCCAGTACCTTCCAATGTTGGTCGTCAGGTTTTCGTTTGGATTACGCGACGCGCCTTAATCGACCAGCGCCGTGGCGAAACCAACACCTCCAAACACCAAAAGGTTTGGAATGAACGTACAATCGGCGCAAAGATCGGGATCCCTGAAACGGGTCGTCGACAAGCGCACATTGGTTCCCAGCACGAAATGGATGTCTTCGGCGTTCTGAGCAAATTCAAGTACGTTTGAACCCGGTGTACGGTCGGCATGCGTGAAGTGCGCTCCCATCTCCTTTGCGAAATTGGTCAGGATGGTATCTTCCCCGGTATCGGGCAGCCCGGCCAGGGTGATGTTGATATCCGGGTCGGCCATCGCCTCGCGGATTTTTTCAGCCGTGTCCAGCGGGCCCACACCTTCGGGTAGGGGGACATTCGTGCGAACAACTGACATGTTCAGCGGGAAGTAGGCCGGGGTGATATCTGAAATACCCTTGCGGCGTTTGTTGATCGCATAAGCGCCACCGATTACGTCGAAACAGCCCGCGACATCACGGCCTTCGCCGGTGCAGTCCACATCATCGGCCGTGGCAAGCCAGCGATACATGTTGTTGTTGCCGGTCTCTTCAGTAAACTCGACCCAATCCAGGTCAACGTCAGACCCATAATGGGCGTTCAGCTTGTCGATCACGATATCCCAGTAATCGACGGACAGGCCCACAGGCTCACTTGGGTCAGGCCCCGGCACGGACCAGGGCGATCCAACCGCAATCCAGCCAAGCCGCAAACTGCCCCGATCCATGACCGTATCCAGAAGTGTCCCATCGGCGACATCCGGATAGGCGTAGTCGGTCGAATTGACGAGGGTTTTGTCGGACAAGTCGGGCAGCTCGAGCCCGTATTTCTTCAAGACATCGACATATGCCGGATCTTCGATTGCCTCGCCCATGGCGGCAACCATTGCGGATTTCAGATCCTGTTGTGCGATTGCCGGCAATCCTGCGGTGATCAGCGCGGCTGCTGCCGCCATTGTGCCCTTTAGCATTCATTTCCTCCCATACTGACCCGGCGGTCAGAGGTTGGAATTGGCCTCCGACAACCAAGCTGGGCAAAAGTATGCGACGGTTGCGGCATAAAGGCTTATTATAATATCAGACGGTTTCCATCTTGTTTTTTGCTACAAGACAAGGCCGCCAAATGGCGGCCCTTTCCAAGACTGTCAAAACTCAGGCCGCGTAAGTGCCGCGCGCAGGGTAGTTGTTTTCAAGTGCGTAACCCACTTTGGACAGCAGCATTTTTAGGTCAGGACGGGCCCATGGCATGTTGGAAATGTCCGCCAGATAAAGACGCCCATCGGGACGTATCCAGAACAGGCCCGGCTCGGTAAAGATATCGGCCTCAACATCCTTGAAAGCCTTCGAAATCCAAAGACCCCAGTCTTTTGCCTGATCGACTGTCAGCGAATGCGCAACACGCAAATCTCCCAGCCCCCATTCATCGACCGATTTCTGCGCCAGCTCTTCCGTGTTCATTGACGCGACCACCACCGAGAAACCGGCGTCATGGTAATCCTTCAGAACCTCGACGAGACCATTCAGGTAGTTGTTGCAGACCGGGCAATGGTGGCCGCGATAAAACAGCACCATCGTAAAGTTCTCCGGAGATTCAGCCGCCAGATCAAAGGTTCCGCCACCAACAAGCGGCAATTTCAGATCGGGGGCCTGTGTGTCAGGGGTCAGTTTCGCGCTCATGGCGGTGCTCCTTTTGAAATTCTGTATTTACGGGTTTAGGTCCTGACCGCCGTAGGGCGTAATCAAATTCCCTGTTGGTTTGTATCAACAACCTTGCTTGCTTCGCGTTCATAGATTTTCGGTGCGATCGCGAAATACATATTCAACGCATCGTGGATCACCTGATGCAGATCATCCGGGGCAGGCAATTCCAGAACATGACGCCTCCAGGCATAGTGCAGCAATCCACCATGCATCTGCCATGCCGGTTCCAGTTCCGGGACCGAGACAAAGGGTAAATCCGGCCCACCCAGCTCAACCCGATGTTCGCGCACCAGCTGGCGCAGGATCAGCTCTTCAACAAGGGTGTTGTACCATTGATTGATCCGCGTATCGCGAAGACCCGCGAAATGCGAAATACGCAACCAGCGCGGGTTGAAATTGGCCTCGGCATAACATCGGTAAAAGGCCTCGAACCGGTCGCGCACCGAGCGTTTGCGATCCGACAGCCCTTCATCCCATGACGGGTTCCAGCTTTCCAGGTATTCCTTTCGGTAGACAGCTTCGATCAGGCTGTCCTTGTCAGGGAAGTACCGATACAAAAGCGGCTGCGTGACCCCGACCCGTTTTGCTATGTCGCGCGTACTGCCGCCAAAGCCCACCTCGGCAAAATAATCTGCTGCAGCCTCAACAATATCGCGCGCCCGGTCTTCAGACGACTTCCGACGTCGCTTTGCAGCCGGTTTCCCATGACCGTCTTTGGCCATCTCGGGCACTATGGTCTCTTTTGACTCGGGCACAGCAATCTCATGTCAGCGGGTGTGATAATTCATTCGTACCAGAGGCCAAGATCGGATACAGCAATAAAGTGATCATCTGATAACTTATTTTGTTGAGACACAGGAAAATGATAGTTTGGGGACGCCGAACATCCATCAATGTCCAGAAAGTAACATGGGTTCTTGCCGAGTGCGGTCAGCAATACGATCTGATCGAGGCGGGCGGTGCCTTTGGCGGTCTACAGGACCAAGACTACCTGTCATTGAACCCCAATGGCCGCGTTCCCACCCTCATCGACGGCGATCTGACACTTTGGGAATCAAACGCCATCTGCCGTTACCTGATCAATGCCTATCGAGGACCTTTGGCAGGTGACACCGCGACTGATACCGCGCGCGCGGATATGTGGATGGAGTGGTTTCAAAGCACACTCTACTCGGCTTTCATCGCCATGTTCTATCAGACGGTCCGTTTGCCCAAAGCTCAACGTGATCCGGCAGCGTTGGAGATCGCGTTGGAAACGCTACATTCGGGCTTCAGGATCGCCGAAACAGAACTTTCAGCGCAGCCTTTCCTTGCAGGCGAAAAACTGTCGCTGGCGGATGTCCCGTTCGGGGCCTGTCTGTTTCGTTACTTCACGGTAGATATGAATCGGCCCGACTGGCCTGCCATCGGAACCTACTATGAACGGCTGCGCGCCCGCCCCGCCTATAGGGAAAACGTTATGATCGACTATTCCAGCCTGCGGGCGCCTAACTAGGCGGCGAACTTCACGCGCATTCCATTTCGAGGAAGTTCATTGTGGCCAGAGAAAAGGCCTCGGGCGCGTTCACGTTGACGATATGTCCGGCATCCGGGATCATCACGAACTGACCGTGTTTGGCGGCCTCGGCCATCTCTTGCATGACAGCCGGGGGGGCGCCTTTGTCCTCGGACCCCGCAATAAACAGTGTCGGAACGTCGAGGCTTGGGAGGTGCCTGAGGTAATCCAGCTGTTTCAAGGCCGCAGCGCATCCCCTGTAGCCGTCATCGGTGGTCTTCAGAAACTCGGCTTTCAGATTGGCGACCTGTTCGGTCTCGGCATCGCGGAAAGCAGGCGTCAGCCAGTTGCCCAGTGATCCTTCCCACAGGGCGGCGACGCCTTTTTCATTGATCACAGCGGTGCGTTGATCCCAGCTGTCGCGGAAGGGCTCGGGCGCATCGGCACGGGCCGCGGAACACACGATCCGGTCGATGCGGTCCGGCGCACGCAGGCCCATCCCCAGCGCGGTCATGCTGCCCATCGAACAGCCCATGACACTGGCGTTGGGGACATCGTAGCGGTCAAGAACCCCCAGTGCGTCCGACACCAGATCATCAAGGCTGTATGGCCCCTCGGGCGTTGCACTTTCGCCATGACCGCGCGTGTCCACGCGGATCACCCGGTAATGTTCCTCTAACAGAGGCAGTTGCGGGTTCCACATGGTTGTCGTGGTGCCCAACGAGTTGAGGAGTAAGATGACCGGAAAGTCTTTCTTTCCGCTGACAATCGAGTGGGGGACATAGTCCATCAGGAAGCTTCCATTTCTTTAGGGGCGGCAGGGGCAACGCCAGACAGGCGCGGTACAACATCATTTGCCAAAACATCAATCTGTTTCAATGCCTTGGCCGGGGGCAGGCCGGGATCAACGGAATGCAGCACCCCAAATGCCCCGACCTGCGCACGGAACTGCTTCAACTGCCTGACAACGTCACTGGCGGTGCCAGCCATGATAAGTTTACCCGCTTCAGTCGAACTGGAACCATGCCTGCGCAGAAAAGGTTCAGCCAATCTGGTCCGATACTCGGCAACTTCACAAGGATCATCCGATACAAAAATACAGCGCGCCACATGCCAATGCGAATGACGCGCCCGCCGTCCTGCATGAGTTGCCCCGATTACAAAATCCGTCCAACAGCGCGCAACACGGCACGCGGATTGCCAGCACGGGGAAAGCGCATGAAAACCGTTTCCGGCGGCACGGCGCATATCCGGGGCCATCCGGCTTCCGCAAGTCGCCAAGACTTCCGCCTTGTACGCATGACCCAGATCAGCGGAATAATTCGGAGTCGCCCGCCCATCGACGAACAGGGTTTCAATCATCTGGGTCGTTGTGCGATCCCGCGTTGTCGTTACGGCGGGCATTGCAACCACCAGACGGTCGTGCCAACGACAGGACAATCGGCGCATCGTATCGGCCATGACCCGAGGAGACCGCCCAACAAAATCCTTGCCGTTTACCGCAATCTTGAGATGTTTCGTTGGAGACAGGTCTTCTATTTCTGTCGCGTGAAGGCCGGGAATGAAGGCCTGCCGCAGGCCGTACTCATCCGCTTTGCCAACAAGCGCCCGGACATCCCGTTGCGACAGAACATCCGCGCCGGTCGCACGAATCCAACCAATCTCCATAGGTGCCCTCCCTGACACACGGCAAAGAAAACGCCGCCCTTACATGGTAAGAGCAGCGTCGTTTGAACGAAAAATCAGATTATCTCGGGCAAGCTATCAGGTTTTATTGTAGCCCGAGCGAACCGCTATTGAAGTTGATACTCGACCGGCCAGTCATGTCCGACCTCTTTGGCCGCGTCGATGTAATCCTGCATGACTTTCAGTGCAGGTAGACCGCGCCCTTCGGCCTCGGTTGCCTGCAGCTTCGGGAAGTCTGACAGACCCTCGGCCCAGGCAACGCGCACCTCTTGCGGCAGTTCCTTGATGATCGCGCCATTTTCAGCCAGCTTTGCCAGACCCGAGGTCTGAACCTCGTCCATCAGCGCGCCGTTTCTGGCTTCCCATTCCCGGCCGACCTCAAAGATGATCTCACGCACGTCCTCGGGCAGGCTTTGCAGCTTGTCCTCGTTCATGGTCATCATGATCACCGGCATCGCACCGAACCCAATCAGCGTGTAATAGGGCGCTGGCTCGTAGAACTTGAAGCCGTTATAGGCAGAAGGCACCATCAGCCAGCCGGAATACACACCGGTTTTCAGGGCCAGATACCCTTCGGGCAGGGTGGATTGCACCGGGATGGCCTCGATATAGTCCAGCCAGGGCAGGTTCGGGCCCGCGCCGCCGACTTTGACCCCCTTAAGGTCTTCGATCGTGTCCCATTCTTCCTTCGTGCCCAGATGATAGTTGTCCCATACGCCCAGACCCAGGAACCGCTGACCGAATTCATTGACCATCACCTCTTTCAGCCAGGGATTGGCGTCATACACCCGATGCGCGGCCTCAACCGCGTCCGAGGATTTCTCGGGGCCGAAGGCCAGATAATAGGGGAAATTGTGCAGGAACATCTTGGACGGTTCAAAGCAGATGCAGAACGCGCCAACGTCCAGAATCCCCTGCTGTACCGATTCCAGCGTGTCCGCCACACCAGCGATTGCGCCACCATAGGCTTCGATGAACTGAACATTATGTTTCGTACGTTCCGCGACCCGTTTGGTAACTTCGGGCACGAAGAATTCGGCCATCGTGTTCACGTAAGGTGTAGGCCCCTGTGGATGCCCAGACCCGATACGCAGCGTGAAGGTGTCGGCAACGGCAGGTGTCGCCGCGCCCAACATCGCGGCAACGGCGGGCCAGGCCAAATGGCGCAGCAATGAAGTCATAAGTTCCTCCCTTGGGCAGAGATGCCCCATCATTATTCTGGGTCGCCCATGCTGTTCCGGCGCGACCGATTGCGTGGGGAGGGTCCCACCAAATAAAAAATTTATCAAGTGATAAATAAGATCGTTGCGCGAACGCGCTTATCGCCTTAGCTGTAGGTCCAAGCCCAAGAGGAGGGGTTGCATGATTTTTCGCCGTGCCATCTGGCTGGCTCAGGCCATTCACATCGTTTCATCGCTTTGGGTGTTTATCCTGGCACTGGTCATTCTGGTGGACGTGTTCGGGCGAATCCTGTTTTTGGCCCCTTTGCCGGGCACCAAGGAAATCCTGCAGAACTCGGTCATTCTGGTGACATTCCTTCAGCTGCCGCTTGCGATCTATTCAGGCTCGATGCTGCGCACAACTTTGCTGGTGGCCGCGATGCCGCGCTTCCTGCAACGAATCATGCGCACGGTCTGCTACCTGCTGGGCTTTGCCCTGTTCATGGCCGTTGGATCGGCCACCATCCCCGAGGCGTTCGAGGCGCTTCGATTGAGCGAATACGAGGGTGAAGGCGCGCTGCGTATCTACACATGGCCAATCCGGTTCATGATTGCCGCCACCGCGTTTTTTGCCGCGTTTGCATATGTTTGCATGATAGTTGCCGATTTTCGCGGTGACCTGCGCCTCAACGATGCGCTGACCGATAACTGAACGAGGCCCGGAACATGACTGCGACCATCTTTCTCTTTCTGGCCATCATGATGGGCCTTGTGGCCATCGGCGTTCACGTTGCGGTCGCGCTTGGCGTGGCCTCGGTTGTGGGTGTCTACTGGATGCTGGGCAGCGTCGATATTGCGCTATCCCTGCTGTCGGGCACGGCCTATGAAGCACTGCGCAAGGACATCTTCATCGTGATCCCGCTTTTCGTTTTGATGGGAGAGTTCATCTCACGCTCTGGCGCTGCAAAGGACATTTTCACTGTCTGCAACCGCGCGTTCATGCGCCTGCCCGGAAACCTCGCCGTGGCAACCGTAACCGGCAATTCGATCTTTGCCGCAATCACTGGCGTCTCAATCGCCTCGGCCGCCACCTTCTCGCGCCTTGCCTATCCTGAAATGGTCGCGCTTGGGTACAGCCGCAGTTACGCGCTGGGTGTGGTGGCCGGAAGCGCGTGTCTGGGGATGCTCATCCCCCCTTCGATACTGATGATCATCTGGGCCGTCCTGACCGAGATATCCATCGGAGCCCTGTTCATCGCGGGTCTGTTGCCCGGATTGGTATTGGCCGCGTTTTTCGTGGGTTACTGCGTTCTGAAAGCGAAACTGAACCCCCAAACCGCGCCCGCATACTCCCCCGATCTGGTCAAGGATGTGCCAGCGGCGCAAAAGCGTTCGGAACTGATTTCCGGGCTGTCCGTCGTCGGCCTGATCATGATCGTGATCGGCGGTATCTGGGGCGGTGTCCTGACCCCGACCGAGGCCGCCGGGTTTGGTGCCATCGGCGCGCTGATCGTCGGTCTAGTCAAAGGGATGGGCCGCAGCGACTTGCTCGACGCCATATACCGCGCCGGTCGGACCACGGCACCATTGCTGATTCTGCTGGTCATGGCATCGCTCTATTCCCGCTTCCTCGCTATGGGCGGTGCAGTTCAGGTCATCAACGGAACCATGCTGTCCATCAGCGAGAATCCGGTTGTGATAATGCTGATGATCTTTCTGATCTGGCTCTTGCTGGGGATGTTCATCGACTCGACCTCGATCATCCTACTTACGGTTCCGATCTTCGCGCCGATTGCAGCCGGCATGGGCATTGACCAATTGGCCTTTGCGATCTTCGGCATCCTGGTGATCGAGGCCGGGCTACTTACGCCGCCATTCGGGTTGCTTATCTTCACGGTAAAGGCTGCTGTCCCGGACCCGTCCGTGAAACTGGGCGAGATTTTCAACGGCTCGATCCCCTATTGGATCATGATCCTGATCGTTGCGGTTCTGGTTCTGGTCTTCCCGCCTTTGGCTAACTGGTTACCCACCAGCCTTTTGTAGACCAGATCCCATGGATGGATTTGAACCTAACGTCCCAGTCGAAGGCATCAGAAAGGTAGATAGCAAACATCAGAAAGTTTCAGTTTTTTGATGGTCTGCGCTGTTCCAAACTCAATCCAAACCCAAGGAGGAGCCCCAATGAAGCTGTCGTTTTTTACGATGCCAATCCACCCGCTAGACAAACCCGTGGCGCAAAGTCTGGCCGAGGATCGCGAAGCTTTCCTGCTTGCTGACAAGCTGGGGTTTGCCGAGGCCTATTGTGGGGAACATACCACCGATCAGGCCGAAATCATCACCTCTTGCGTGGCCTTCCTGAGCAGCATTGCCTATGAGACCAAGAACATCCGGCTGGGTACGGGCACGGTCAACTTGCCGAACTCTCACCCCGCGCGGGTTGCCGCCGAGGTGGCAATGCTGGATCACATGCTGGAAGGTCGGATGAATTTCGGCATCTCGCCGGGCGGGTTGATGTCGGATGCCGAGGTTTTCGGTAACCTCGACAATGATCGCAATGCCATGTTCCTGGAATGCATCAACATGGTTTTGGACATCTGGGGCGGTGACGCCCCGTATAACCTGAAAGGCGACTTCTGGGAGGTTTCGACCGGGCGCACGATGATGCCCGAGATCGGGCAGGGTGCCATCATGAAACCCTATCAAGACCCGCACCCGCCGATTGTGGGCACCGCTGTCGCTCCGTTTTCAAAAGGTGTCACAGCTATGGCTGAGCGGGGCTGGCAGCCGATTTCAGCGAATTTCCTTCTGCCCAAATGGGTTGCCACCCATTGGCCGAACTATGTCAAAGGCTGTGAGGCCGGTGGATTTACCCCCGATTTCTCCGACTGGCGTGTGGCCAAGAATATCTGCGTCGCCAAAGACATGGAGACCGCCCGCACCTATGCGCGCGATCCGGGCAGCCCTTATGTCTACTATTTCTCGCAACTGCTGACCAAACTTAAGAAAGGCGGTCGGGCGAACTTGTTCAAGGAAGACCAGAACATGCCCGATGATGAGGTGACGCTGGACTACGTGCTCGACAAGCTGGTGATCTATGGCGATCCAAGTTCGGTCGCGGACCAGATTCTGGCGCTGCGGGAAGAGACGGGGCCGTTCAAACATCTGGTCTATGCGGGCCATGACTGGACCGACTACGAGATGGGCCGCGACAGTATGATCCTGATGGGCGAAAAGGTCATGCCGATCCTGGACGAGGCCACCAAAGCCGAGCCTGCGGCTGTCGCAGCTTGAGCCGTCCTTTGCGCCTGTCCGGTGGATCTTTGGGTCCGCCGAAAGCAGACAAAGTTTCAGGAGGTCCCAAATGAACGTCGTGGTCGAAAAACCCGCAATTGATCCAAAGGCCTTTCGCCGCGCGCTTGGCAATTTCGCGACGGGTGTGACGATCATCACCGCCCGCGCCCCCGACGGTACTCATGTTGGGGTGACCGCCAGCAGCTTCAACTCGCTGTCCATGGACCCGCCTCTGGTTCTGTGGAGCAGTATGAAAGAGGCGCGTAGCTGCGCCATCTTTGAACAGGCAAGCCATTTCGCTGTCAACGTGCTGGCGGCTGATCAGATGGAGATGTCCAACCATTTCGCGCGCCAGCAACCCGATAAATTCGCGAGTGTTGAATGGGAGGCCGGGATCGGCGGGGCTCCGATCTTTCCCAACTGCGCGGCGCGTTTTCAATGTGAAACCTATGCCAAGCTGGATGGTGGCGATCATTGGATTTTTGTCGGGCGGGTTCTGGATTTCCATGATTTCGGCCGCGCACCGCTGTGTTTCCATCAGGGCTCTTATTCGATGGTGTTCAACCATCCGGGCACAGGCGAGAAAAACCAGACAACCCCGGTCGGGGATCGTATGGGCGGCCATTCCTTCTTTATGATGCTGCGCGCGGTGCGGGCTTATCAGGAGCGCTATCAGCCCAAGCTGGAAGCGCTTGACCTCAGTGTGATCGAGGCGCGGATTCTACTGGTATTGAACGATCTGGACGGGATCAGCGCCGAAGAGCTGGTATCACATCTGCACACGAGCATCACAGAAACTCGGGCCTCACTGGCCAGTTTGGCTGGGTTCGGGTTTGTCACCGAAGACCGGGACTCCTGCCGCCTGACCGAAGCCGGACGCAAAAAGGCCGAAGATTGCTGGTCGCTGGCCGAAGCGCATGCTGAAGACACGTTCCGGGATTTCGATCCTGAGGAGCTGGAGACTTTCAGCGCCGTTCTGTCCAAGCTGATTGACAGGTAGTTCCCGGTACGGGTGATGCACGTCAACGCCCATTCCTTGTGGAATCAAACAGTGTTAACGTCCGCCATAAAGGTGGATGGCTGAATGAAACTGCAACAATTGCACTACTTTGCCGCGGTGTTTGAGCAAGGGTCGTTCTCGGCGGCGGCAGAGCGGGTGAACGCCACGCAGTCCGGCCTGTCGATGCATGTCAGCCAGATCGAAAAGCGGTACGGTGTGCAATTGTTCGAACGCTCCTCATCCGGAGTTACCCCGACCGAGGCGGGGCGGTCCTTCTATCAGGTCGCGGTTCAGGTCCTGGCGGTCGCCCGTCAGGCCGAAGACCGGTTGAAAACACTGTCCAGTTCGGTTGTCGGTCACGTCCAGGTTGGCTTGATGCCCACATTCACCCGCGCGGTTCTGACCAAGACGTTGTTGCGCTTTAGCGCGGAGTACCCCGAGGTCCGCGTGTCAATCTCCGAAGCCTATTCCGGGGCACTGGCGCATGCGGTGATCGAAGGGCAATTGGATTTTGCGGTAGTCCCCGCCTCGTATCATGCAAGCGACGTGTTGCGTTCAAAACCCATGGGGGAAGACCGTGAATGCCTTGTCTGCGCACCAGATACCGAATTGCCGAAAACCGGTGTCGGCATCAATCTGCGGGATCTTCCGCCTTTGAAACTGGTCCTGCCCGGCCCAGAAAACGCACGTCGACACCAAATCGAGAATTACCTTGCACTAAACGAGATTGAAGTGGCGGACATGATGGAGCTGGACAGTATGCACGGTACGCTGGGTCTGGTTGCCGAGTCCGATTGGTCCACGATCCTGCCCGGTATCCTTTGTCTTCCGGATCTGGATGGTCGGAGGCGCCAGGTCGTACCGTTGTCCAGCCCCGAACTGACAGTGAATTACGCGCGGATCGAAACCCGCAAACGCCCATTGAGCCTTGCAGCACAGGCCTTCGCGGACACCCTGCAGGAAGAGTTGAATTCCGCGCTCGAAATCGAACCCGTCAGCGTTTGAAGTAAATTTCGAAGGCTGGTTGCAAATCATGTCTCATCTATGTCCGACATCGGCATCAAGCGTTCAGCAGCGCCGAAGTACTTATCTCCTGTATTGGAGACATCTTTTCTGTCTAAGTGCAGCGGACACAGCTTCATGCGGAGCACGGCAAAAGGTGCACGTCGCGTAAGGCCTTGATACATTGTGGGGAAAGGATGGTGGGTGATGAGAGACTCGAACTCCCGACATCTTCGGTGTAAACGAAGCGCTCTACCAACTGAGCTAATCACCCGTGATGGCTCATTTAGCCAAGCCCGCGGGCGGGTGCAAGAGGGTGATGAGTAATTTATCGCATCATAGGCGACGAAAAATGCTCAGGCGCGCATTTCGTTCAGGGCGGTCAGCAGCTGCGCAATTTCCTGTTCCGTATTGTAATGGCACAGCGAAATGCGAATGCAATCGGTCAAACCCAGTGGTGTCAGAACATTTCCGCTGTAATGGTCGGCTTTGCGTGTGTGTGTGCGAATACCCTGGTCGTTCAGGCGGGTGACAACATCCGGTGACGGGACATCGCGGACGGTGATCGAGACCAGGCCCTCGCGGGCGGGATTGTCTGAACCTGCCAGAATCGTGATGTGATCCATATCTCGCAGTCCGGGCAGGTTGCCGATTCCGTTGATCATCGTGTTCGTCAGGTGGGTTTCATAGGCATGAACGGCCTGTCCTGCGGCATGAATGCGGCTGCGACGATCATCCGCGTCCGAGACCTGGGCGCCGAGCCAATCGAAATAGCTCACCACATCGGACATTGTCGCATAGGCTCCGGTATCGCGGGTTCCGAACTCCCACCCTTCAGCGGGGGCGTCGATCAGTTGATCATGTGGCAGGGCGGTCAGGCGGTCGGATATCCAGGCGATACCGTACCCGTGGCGGGAAAATACCTTGTAGGGAGAGATCGCGTATCCATCCACATCGTAGCTGTCCAGGTCCATCTGCCCGTGGGCCGCGTGTTGAATCCCGTCAACGATGATGAAGCAATCGGGTGCGACCGCGCGGATCGCCCGGGCAATTGCGGCGACGTCCATACCCATGCCTGTGACAGGGGATGCGTGCAGAATCGTCGCCACGGCCACGTCGGGGGTCAGATGCACACGGTAATCCTCGGCCGTGACAAGGCCCGTGTCATCGTCATGCGGGACATTGACATGGTCCAGCCCGACAATCCCGGCCCATCGTTGCGCCGCGCTACGGCTGGCAGGGTGTTCAATGGAGCTGCCGATCACTTTGCCCCCCTTGGGCGCGTTAACGCAGGCCGTTCGTATCATGCGAAACAGCAATTCGGTCCCGCTTTCGCCGACAAAGAACTGTCCGCCCGAGGCGTTCATGAAGACCGCCAAGTCAGATTTGGCCTGTTGGATAATGTCCACCAACGCGTGGCTGGCAATATTGTCCCTGCCCTGATTGTCCGGGATCGCTGCAAACTTTGCCGAGGTTTCGACCACCGAGTTCAACGTCAGAGCGCCACCGGCATTTTCAAAGAACACGCGCGGACCTTGAAACGGGCAAATGTCGACATGCGAAAACTTCGCGCGGATTGTTTCGATCAGGCCGGGGATTTGGTGCAGCATGGGCATGTCCTGTCAGATGTCGCCTTACAATCAGCCCTTTCACATAGCGGGATCAATCCCGTTTGCGACCTAAATTGCCGGACCCGGGCCGCGCAATCGCAAGAGATGCGTCAGCAATGGGCCTTGCTTGTCGCTTGCGGCCTCGGATATGCCCGAAGGAACCGCAACCCTTTGAACCGGAGGCACAAGATGATCAGCGCCTGGCGTCGCCTGTTTGCGGGAATTGCCTTCTGCGCTGTGCTGCTGATGCCGGTACGGGCTGTGGCGGATGAGGTACTGGTATTTGCTGCCGCCAGTCTCAAAACCGCGCTGGACGAGATTTCGCGAACATACACGCAAGAGACGGGTCAGGAAATTGTTGTGTCCTACGCGGCGTCTTCGGTTCTGGCCCGACAAATTCAGTTAGGTGCGCCCGCGGACCTGTTCATTTCGGCCAATGTCGCGTGGATGGATGTTCTGGAACAGGGCGGACAAATAGATAGCGCGTCGCGCCTGGACTTGCTGGGGAATGAGCTGGTTCTGATCGGCGCTCCGAATGCAGTGCCCCTTGAACTCACCGAAGCCGTTGATCTACGCGTTGTTCTGGATGGTGGACATCTTGCCATGGCGTTGGTCGATGCGGTCCCGGCGGGGATATATGGAAAGGCCGCCTTGCAGGAACTTGGAGTATGGGGGGATATCCAGAATCGCATCGCGCAGGCGGACAATGTGCGGGCAGCACTCGCCTTGGTAGCGGCGGGGGCCACTCCTTTAGGCATTGTCTACCAATCCGACGCCATTGCTGAAGACAAGGTGAGTGTGGTTGCCGATATTCCAACCTCCTTGCATCCTCCGATCGTTTATCCCGCTGCTTTGATGACAGAACCGGCAAAAGGGGCAGGGGCCTTCCTGACCTATCTGCAATCCGATCCGGCACGGGCGGTGTTTCTGAGGCAGGGATTTTCCCTGCCGGACGGGTGATGGGATGGGGTGGCTGGGACCCGCAGAACTTGAGGCGCTGAGGCTGTCCTTGCGCGTGTCTTTCTGGGCCACGCTGGTGACCTTGCCGTTTGGTATTTTCATCGCCTACGCACTGGCGCGCTGGCGTTTTCCCGGGCGGCAGGTGCTGAACGGGTTGGTGCATTTACCGCTGATCCTGCCTCCGGTGGTGACCGGGTATCTGTTGCTGTTGACCTTTGGCCTGCAGGGGCCTTTGGGCGGACCGTTGGCCCAGCTGGGCATTGTGTTTGCATTTCGCTGGACCGGCGCAGCACTGGCCGCGGGGATCATGGCCTTTCCGCTGATGGTCCGCGCAATCCGGCTGTCGATCGAAGCGGTTGATCCCAAGCTGGAGCAGGCCGGAGCCACACTCGGAGCGTCCCGGTTCTTTGTGTTTGTCACGGTAACCTTGCCCATGATCCTGCCGGGTGTCATCGCGGGGGCCATACTGGCCTTTGCCAAAGCGATGGGAGAGTTCGGGGCCACGATCACCTTTGTCTCGAACATACCCGGTCAAACACAGACTCTGCCCTCTGCCGTCTATGCCTTTCTTCAGGTGCCGGGCGGTGAAAGTGCGGCGACACGGCTGGTCATCATCTCCATCGCGATTGCCATGGGTGCGCTGCTGCTTTCGGAATATGTGGGCCGCAGGGTCGCTCGGCGGGTGGCCGGATCATGAGCCTGTCGGTCAAAATCCAGCACAGATTGCCGGACATCGTGCTTAATCTGGACTTTGATGCGCCGTCAGGCGTTACCGTGCTATTCGGGCGATCGGGATCGGGTAAAACAACCATCGTAAACGCGGTGGCGGGATTGCTGCGCCCCGACGCTGGCCGCGTGGTTGTCGATGATTGGGTGCTGTTTGATACAGGGGCCAAAACGTGGTTGCCGCCGCATCGCCGACGTCTGGGGTATATTTTTCAGGAAGGCCGCCTGTTCCCGCATTTGACCGTGAAACAGAATCTTGCCTATGGGCGGTGGTTCGCGCCGCGCAGTGCGGAACGGGAAAACCCGCACCACGTGGTCGAGATGTTGGGCATCGGGCATCTGTTGGATCGGCGTCCGGCGATGCTGTCAGGGGGCGAGAAACAAAGGGTTGCCATTGGTCGCGCCCTGCTGGCCAGCCCGCGCCTGATCCTTGCCGATGAACCTCTGGCGGCTTTGGACGATGCCCGCAAATCTGAAATTCTGCCATATTTTGAGCGGCTGCGGGATGAGGTCTCTGTCCCGATCCTATACGTCACCCATTCCGCAGCCGAAGTTGCCCGGCTGGCCACGTCGGTTGTGGCCTTGCAGGACGGCAAAGTTGTGCGTCACGGCCCTGCTTCCGACGTTCTGGCGGACCCGTCTGTTGCTCCGGCAGGTGTCCGGGCCGTGGGGGCGGTGTTGCAGGTTCGGGTCGCAGGGCATCACGATGATGGCCTGTCCGAACTGAACGTGGGCGGAGAACGTCTGTTCCTGCCCCGTATCCCCCATCGCATCGGAGAAGAGCTGCGCATTCGTATTCCTGCGCAAGAGGTCATCCTGTCCAGCAAACCGCCCGAGGGGCTTTCGGCGCTGAACGTCTTGTCGGGCCACGTCGATGCGATCCGCGCAGGGGATGGTCCGGGTGCGATTGTGTCGGTCAGAACACCAGCGGGAGTGGTGCTGGCGCGGGTCACAAGACGATCGGTGGCTGCGCTGGGGCTGCAACCCGGCAGCCCGTGCCATGCAGTTATTAAAACCGTGGCTCTAGCACCTCAGGACGTCGGTGGACGCGTGGCACGATCTTAAATCAGCGCACGCGCTTCGTGCTGGCGCAGGATGCGCCGGGCCGCCGCCCCAAACCCACTGTTTTCATCCACCACCCGATCCGGGAAAATCTCGACCAGTTCCTGCAGAGCTTCGGAAGACAGAGTGTGAAGTGTCTCTTCACCCAAAAACAGGCTTTCGGCCCGCGCATCCTCGGCCGTCAGGATTTCATGGCGGGTCAGCAGGATATGATAATACTCAACCGGCCCATCCACAGCGTCAACCGCCACCCCGGGCCAGGAACACAGATGTTTCGCGGCGACGAGCGCTTCGGGTACGCCGAACAAAAGCTCGACTTTTGGCCCGTTGATCAAAATGCGATGCTGTTGCGAGACAACCAGATCGCGAGAAGGGGTCCCGGGCCCCAGACTTCCCGCAGTTATCCGCACCGGGCGCAAGGCGGGGTTGGTTTGCAGATCGCTGACGCTCATGCGGCTGCTTTCAATCCAGCGGATAGGCTGCAGGCCGTTGTCGAATGTGTGGACCAGATCCCCTTGATCCAGCGTTTCGATCAGGGTTGGGCCGTGCTCGGCTTCGATCAGAGTGCCTGCGGTGAAACAGACCCCTTCAATTGTGATGTCGATGATCTGCGTTTCGGTGTCCGTGAAGGTGAAGATTGCATTCTGGAATGTGGCTGTCACCGTTACTTCGAACGTGTCCGAGACGATTTCGCCATCATCCAGACTGTCAAAAATTGTTGGGTCGACCGTGTATGTCCAGACGCCAGTGTTCGGGTCGATAGAGGCCACACCCAGGCTCGGATCAGCGGAAATTGCCCAGCTTGCTCCGACAAACGTGCCCGCCGGAGATGTCGCTGTCACGTCCAGATCGCCCGTTGCCACATTTGGCGGCGCGCCGGTGACATTGCCGGTGATTTCGCCGGATATCGTTATGGTCGATGCCATTGCCTACGACCTTTCCTGGTTTAGCTGCCGTGCGAATTCCCGATCCTTGTACAGCTTGATCTGAATCCGGTTGTCCGCGTCCCGATACCACTCGACAATGCGCCTGGTGGCCATATCGTTGGCAAGGCGGTTCGTGCGGACCCGGGGATGCGGTATCTCGCGTTTCAGGATGTCCACCATCTGTCTTGTCTGACCAAAAGGCGCGACCAGGTCGATGATCCAAAAGGACGAACCGCTGGCGAAGTCCTGATCTGTCAGCGGCTCATCCTTGATCGCATAGCGGTACTCTGCATCCGGACTGAGACCGGCAAAGGTTACGAAACCACGGGGAAATCCATTTTGGCGGAAGATATGGTACTGACCCAACCGCAAGGGAGTTTCGAACGCATACAAAACCTGAGCCATACTGCGGGACCGGTGGGTTTGCGTCAGCGCGGCCAGATAGAACAACGCACCGAAATCCGCGTATTGTTCCGGGGTCAGATCGAACCAATCCTTTGGAAACGCTGTTTGCACACGATACCTCTGATGTGGGAATCATAGCGTCGATCACATTCAAAGAAAGTGGTTTTTCCGGGGCGGTTGCGGTTGGTTGGTCATAAATCTATTGGAAAAACCTTGAAAATCAAAGGGACTGCCTGTCTTGTGAGGGAAGTATCGGACGGGATTGAACTCCAACAAGGATGCGTGACAATGCGTCTTCTTACAGCAGCACTTCTGGGTTGCACCGTATTGGTATCGGGTATTGCGCAGGCGCAGGGCTTCCGTGTGGGTAATGCGCCGGCCTTTCGCACGACCGTGACACCGTTGCCCGACGGGATCTACGAGGTATCGGCAAGTGGCACTTCAGCAGCCGTGGCCTATTGGTGCGGTATTGGGGATTTTGCGATCCGGACGCTCAGAACCAAAGCCACGCAGCGGATCTACATAACCGAGGCATATGAGCGTCAGATTCGCACTGTGAAATTCGCACTGACACCGCCGCCCGGGGTTGATACGACGCCGGGGTATTCGGTCACCGTTAAACGTGTTGGCGAAAACATGACGGCAGCCGCCGCGCAGGGCTATTGCTACGATAATTTCCTGGATTTCGGTTTCTGAGAGGTGGCGTGGCCCTCTGGGTTACGGCCGATTCTGAACGCGATGAATCTCCGGTCAAGGTATCGAGCAACGCTTTGTCAGGTCCATTTTGCCAGCGGCGGCAAGCTCATCAGTACAGCGTCCGGATCATGACCTGTTTCCAGCCCGAACTTGGTGCCGCGGTCATAGACCAGGTTGTATTCGGCATATAGTCCACGATGGATCAGCTGAGTATCTTTGTCGGCATCTGAAAAACTCTGAACCCGCCGCTTTTCGACCAACGGCAAAAAAGCGGGGAGGAACGCCCGGCCAATATCCTGTGTCAGGGCGAAATCGGCCTGCCAGTTGCCGGTGCAGTAGTCATCCATGAAAATGCCGCCAACCCCACGCGCGCGTTTGCGATGGGGGATATAGAAATACTCGTCGGCCCAGTCTTTCAGGCGCGGATAGTGACCCGGTCCGTGCGGGTCCAGATGCGCCTTTTGAGTGGCATGGAAATGGGCGGTGTCCTCGTCATACTCGATGCAGGGGTTCAGGTCGGACCCGCCCCCGAACCACCATGCATGAGGTGTCCAGAACATGCGCGTGTTCATGTGGACGGCGGGCACATGCGGGTTCTGCATATGAGCCACCAGGCTGATGCCCGAGGCCCAGAACCGGGGGTCCTTGGTCATGCCGGGAATGCCTTTGCGGGCGGCCATCGCACCCTGAGCCCTTTCGCCCAGTGTTCCGTATACGGTCGAGACATTGACGCCGACCTTTTCAAACACCCGACCGCCACGCATCACGGACATCAGTCCGCCGCCTGCATCTGACCCATCATCCGAGTGACGCTTGGTTTCCTTAACCTGAAACCGCCCCGGTTCCGCGTCGGAAAAGGGACCAGTATCATGACTGTCTTCCAGCGCTTCGAATGCGGCGATAATACCGTCGCGCAGTTGGCGGAACCAGTCGGAGGCGGTGGTTTTTTCGGCTTCAAACATCGGGCTCAGTGGGCTGGTGCTGCAACGGGATCAAGCAGGGTACGTCCGCCATCAATGGTCAGGATCTGTCCGGTCATGAAGCCAGCCGCGTCCGAGGCCAGAAACTGGGCCGTTTCGACCAGTTCGGTGGGTGCGGCAATCCGGGCGAGCGGTGTGTGTTTTTCGATATCGTCCCGAAAGTCGCGGTTTTCCTTGAGGGTCGATTGTAACGATGCGCTCATCACCGATCCCAGGGCGATTGAATTTACGCGTATCCGGTTTGGTGCCAGCGCCACGGCAAGCGAGCGCGTCATCTGGTCTAGAGCGGCGGTTGAGACCGAATAGGCCATCAGGTCCGGGTGTGTGCGGCGTGCGGCGATGGAGGAAAGGTTGATAATCGACCCTGCCGGGCCGTCATCGTCGTCGCCGGCCTGTTTGATCATGCGTTTGGCGACGACCTGACTCAGCCGCAAGGCAGGCATCAGGTTTTGATTGAGCAGCGTGCGCACGGAATCGTCGTCCGAATCCAGCGGGTCGGATTGAATAACCTGTCGCGCGCCGTTGATGAGAATGTCGACCTGATCAAAAGCATCGATCGTGGCAGAAATCAGGTTGGCAATCGTCAGCTTTTCGCGCAGGTCACCGGCGAAATATCGGATGTTGCTGTCATCGGCCTGCTCGCCAAGTTCGTTGATCAGGCGTTTTTCATCCATATCGGCAAATACGACATTGGCCCCTGCATCCGCGAAATGGCGCCCTATGGCCAATCCGATGCCGCTGGCGCCGCCTGTAACGATCGCGGTCTTGCCCGCTATGGAAAAGGACATGCGAATCCTCCTGAGTTGCCGTGCACGTTAACCGGCCTTAGCGCCGAGGGCGAGAGGCATGAAAAACCTTGAACCTGTTATCTCCGGTGATTTCGCGCAGCTGCGAAAAGCGCTCGGTCAGTGTTGCCTCGTAGGGCAGGTGGCGATTGGCAACCATCCACAAGCTGCCGGACTGGCCAAGGTTGCGCGCAGCGGCCGCGATGAACCCTTGCCCCAACGCCGGATCGGCGCTGCGAGAGGTATGAAAGGGTGGGTTCATGATGACGGTATCCAGTGGATCACTTGCGGACCAGGTCACCGCGTCGGCCCAATGGAATTGGGCGCGGGAATCCTGAACATTGCGGCGCGCACAGGCCAGAGCGGTGTGATCGGCCTCGACCAGATGCAGCGTTTGGATACCGGAATCGCGCAACACATTTGAGGAAAGGTATCCCCAACCGGCGCCCAGGTCGGCAACACGCGCTCCGAGTTTCGGCGGCAACGCGGCGTGCAACATGGCCGACGCGGGGTCGATCCCATCCGCCGAGAACACGCCCGGCGCAGTATGGAACCCATCCACCATCCCGTCGTTCGGGGTGGCCCAGTCCAGGAACGCTTGGGGGTTGGACTGAAACCAGAAGATCTTGCCATGCGCCTTGGAAATCGGTCCCTGGACGGCGACGCGATTGCGAATGTCTTTCAGCACGCTGTCCACACCATCGGTTTTGGCCCCGTCAACAACGATCACGCCAGCCGCGCGCGTGCACGCGTGATGGATCGATGCCCGCGCCAGCGCCTTGGCGCGAGGCAGAAAGACGACCGCATCCTGACATGGACCATCGGCATCGGGAACGGCCTCAAACCCCAGCTTCTGAAAGTGATCATGGAACGGTTTGAATGGTTGCACCACTTGCGATCCGTCCGCCAGCGGTGACAGATCGTGATCCGGCGTCGGCCCGATGACCGAGGTCAGGGGCGCAAGGGTCAGGCCGTTGTGCAGCGCAAGGTCAAGGCGAATGGACATGAGGGTTTCCGGCTGGACGGCGAAGTCTTACTCTTCGCGTTCCATGGTGCATTGCAGCGGGTGCTGGTGACGGCGGGCAAAATCCATGACCTGACCCACCTTGGTTTCCGCGATCTCGTGGCTGAAGACCCCAACAACGGCCACGCCTTTCTTATGCACGGTCAGCATGATCTCGAACGCCTGCGCGTGGGTCATGCCGAAAAACCTCTCAAGCACATGCACGACGAACTCCATCGGAGTATAGTCGTCATTCAGCAGCAAAACCTTATACAGCGGCGGACGTTTGGTTTTCGGGCGCGTCTGCACCAGAACGGACGAGTCACTATCGTCATCCGAATTGTCAGACATCATCCAAGGGGTTTCCAGCATCGCGTGCATTCGTTCAATTGGGGCTTCGGTTTGTCTGAGCGCTTATATAACGTCGAAACCTTCAGAGAAAAGAGAAAGTGGACGAATTCGAAATGGGTCAAAAACTGACGACAATCGGTTTCGACGCGGATGACACTCTATGGCACAACGAACGCTTTTTCCAGCTGACTCAGAACTATTTCGCAGATTTGCTGGCCGACCACGCAGATCGGGATCACTTGATGGGCCGGTTGCTGGCAGCGGAAAAGCGTAACATTCGTCACTATGGCTATGGTGTCAAAGGATTTACCCTGTCGATGATCGAAACCGCGATCGAGGTGACAAATGATCGGGTGCCCGCCCGTGTCATCCGGCAATTGATCGAAGCCGGTCAGGAGATGCTGGCCTATCCGATAGAACTTTTGCCCCATGCGCGCGAGGCGGTCGAGGCAGCCTCGCGCACGCATCGCGTGATCTTGATCACCAAAGGCGACCTGATCGATCAGGAACGCAAGCTTGCGCAATCGGGTCTGGGCGAGCTGTTTGACGAGGTCGAGATCGTGTCCGAGAAATCGGCGCACACGTATCAGTCTATCTTCTCGCAACATGGCGACGGGCCTGAGGCGTCAATGATGATCGGAAATTCGATGCGCTCGGATGTGGTGGCGCCCATTCAAGCCGGGTGTTGGGGTGTATACGTGCCCCATGGTCTGGTCTGGGAGGTGGAGCAGGCCGACAAACCCGAAACCAACCCTCGATTCGTTGAACTGCGGGATTTGTCAGAGCTTTCAGAGCTTGTTGATCGCTTTTCCTGAGATGTTGCCAATCCGCCGCAGTTTCTAAAAAACCCAATCCGCACGCGCCTGTTTTCTGCCATCTTCGTTGATGTGGTAGGCGGTGGGTCGGTTGCCACAACATCTGGGATTGGATGTTCGAAATTCGTGATCCCCAAAAACGAAGCTTTCAGTTTCTTTAAGACCGCTGCTGTGTTAGCCTGAAAGGCATCATAAAGATAAATTGCTGACCGGGAAAACCCGGCGGCGCGAGGCAGACAGAGGCAATGATCGTGCGGATTCGGCGGACAGTTCCGGCCCGATTGGGCTTTATTCTTATACCATTTGTGTGGCTGCTGGCTTTTGCGCCACTTCCGGCCCTGGCTGCGCCATATGCGGCCATGGTGATTGATGCACGCACCGGAGAGGTGCTGCATTCGCGCAATGCCGACAGCCGACTGCATCCTGCATCGCTGACCAAGATGATGACGCTGTACATTGCGTTCGAGGCGGTTCGAAACGGCGAAATCGAATTGGATACGCAGGTCCGCATCACAAAGAAAGCAAGTTCCGAACCGCCGTCCAAGCTGGGTCTGCGCACCGGGCAACGCATTGCGTTCCGCTATTTGATCCGCGCCGCCGCGGTGAAATCAGCCAATGATGCTGCAACGGCTATCGGGATCGCGATCAGCGGGTCCGAGGCCGCGTTTGCCCGCCGCATGACCCGCACCGCCAAGGCCATGGGGATGAGCCGAACCACGTTCAAAAACGCCCATGGCCTGACAGAGTCGGGGCATCTGTCGACAGCGCGGGACATGACCACGCTGGGGCGGCACCTGCTGTATGACTACCCGCAATACTACAACCTGTTCTCGCGCCAATCGACGCATGCCGGGATCAAGACCGTTCCGAATACCAACCGGCGACTGCTGGCCGCTTATAAAGGGGCGGACGGGATCAAGACCGGTTATACCCGTGCCGCTGGTTTCAACCTTGTGGCGTCGGCCAAGCGCAAGGACGAACGTATCATTGCCACGGTTTTCGGGGGCAAATCTGGCGCGTCGCGCAATGCCAAAGTGGCCGAGTTGCTGGATATGGGCTTTCGTCGCGCACCTTCACGCGCCCCGATCCGCAAACCCGCCCGTCCGGCTTACGCAGGAAATGCGGGCCTGAACGCACAGGTCGCGCGATTGGTCGGCGCTCCAACCACCAGCCTGCGTCCTGTTCTGCGCCCCGGGGTCGGCGGCGCGGTTCAGGTGGCGGGTACAGTGGCTGCGTCGGCCGAAAAGAACCGCGCCCGGCTGCAAGACGGAATCGCTGCAGCCATCGCGTCAGCAAATATCCAGACCCCAACCGACGAGAACACGCGGCCCGCCGCGCGTCCCGACGATCTGGTGCTGGCATCGACAGGTCCGGCGACGCAGCCCGAGCCGGAACCCGAAATCGTCACCCGTCTGTCAACCTCGGGCGGGCATCTGTGGGGTGTCAATGTGGGCCGCTACACCACGCGATATGAAGCCGAGAAGGTTCTGCTGAAAACCGCGCTGTCCGAAATGACAACGCTGGACGGCACGCTGCGCAAGGTGAACAAGAATTCGCGTGGCTTTGATGCGACTTTTCAAGGTATGACCCGCGAACAGGCCGATCTGGCCTGTCGCAGGTTGCAGGCCCGCAATGTCACGTGTTTCATGATCGGGCCATCATAAGACCCGACATATTCTCTCCTGGCTGGATTTGGGCTGCGAGGACACTCGCAGCCTTTTTTAATCAAAGACGTGACCGTGCTGATACTGTTCGTCCTGCCCGGCAGCAGCGGTCAGGGCGGCAACATTGTCCTTGGTGAAAAAGCCGTCATAGTGGTGACAGCGTTCGATATACTCAGTTATCAGAAGCGTGTGTTTCGAGTGTTTTGAGAAGATCTGTTTCAGGTTCGGGTCGTCTTTGCACTCGCCCACAACATGCGCCAGGAAGGGCACGCCCTTGTCCTTGAGCGTATTCACTACGAAATCCACATTCTTCTCGCCCGCGCCGTGATCGCCGTCCTGAATCTCAACCGCCATATGATGCAGCCGACGCCCGAAATTGCGCACGAAATCTTCGGTGGGCATCGGCAGTTTGGCAAAGGAATTCACGAAGGAGGGCGTGTTGTTGGCCGTAAACACTTTGGCGGGGGATTTCTTGTCGTCATCAACGTTGGCGTTGCGATTCACGTTGGTCGACGAGTTCATGTCGAAGATGTTGTAGGCCCCCCAGAAGTAATAAGGGACCATGGTCAGAAATTCGAGGATCGCATCCTCGCGTTCCCCCGCCAGCACCCGCGTGGCAAGATGGTCGATCCCCAGCATCAGCGGCGCGATCTTGCTGTCTGCGCCAAACGCTGCGGCCTGATCCAGTCGCGCCTGTTCGGCGTCGCTCAGCAGCACCCTGTCGCCCAACCCCAGACTGTCGGTGTCATTGAAGTCCAGCGTCGAGTATCCCACGCGATTGCAGGTGAAATCCGAAGGGGTGGTGAAGCGGAACCCGTCCATTGTGTAGAATGGGTTCTCGGTGTCCCCAGAATATTCGAACCGAATATTCTGATCCTCAAGCGTGCCGGTCAGCGCCTTCAGATCAGAGGCCCCGTAAATCTCGCCCACATAGCGCGTTTGCGGCGTGCCGCGCGCCAACGGGTACATTCGGTTAATCCGGGGGATGAAATCCTCGAACGCGGGGCTGAGCGGGGCCATCACGATCAGCGCCGGGTAGTCGGAATGCGAATGCAGCACCGAAAACTTATGCGTCTGTCCCAGATAGCTGGCCGTGTGTCGATACGGCGTCATCACATAAAGCTCGACCAGCGTGTCAAACAACGCGTCGGTTTCGACCTGAATTACTATCGCGCGCATCGCGCCGACCTGATCTGCGATGCCTGAACTGGTGCGGCGCTCATAGATTTTCGGCAGGTATTCAGTGAAGAAGTCCGAGTTCTTCTTGTCGCCCCGGGGTTCATAGGACATCAGGTCGAATGACATTGGCTCATCTCCATGCGCAGATTTGTGGCTGTCGAAACATGCACTTGGCATCCATGCTAGGCACTAAGGCCAGCACGGGCAACACTTCGGACATGGGGGGCGCAGGTTAGGCCGGGATGATCAGCGGATGAATTTCGTCACCTCGATGCCGCCATCGATCAGGTTTTCGCGTACGGACCGGGCAATTTGAACCGCCGTCGGGCCATCACCATGCAGGCAGATCGTGTCAATCGAAGTTTCCAGCCGTTTGCCGGATTCGGTGATGATCGCGCCCTCTTTCACCATGTTCACGATGCGCGGTCCGGCAACCTCAGGATCATGGATCACGGCGCCGGGCAGAGAGCGGTCTACCAGTGTGCCGTCATCGTTGTATGCGCGGTCAGCAAAAATCTCGCCCACCCATTTGCAGCCCAGATCGCGCACGGCTTCTTCCTGTTTCGTGGCGGCCAGCACCATGATTATGATGTCAGGGGCCACGTCCAGCGCGCCCCGATAGCAGGCACGCGCCATGTCGATATCAACCGAGCACATATTGGCCAGCGCCCCGTGCAGCTTTAGATGCCGAACTTCGGTTCCGACCGCTTTGGCCATACCGATGGCCGATCCCAGTTGATAGCGGACCAGATTGCGCAGGGATGCGTGTGGTACCTTCATGTTGCGCCGCCCAAAACCCTGCAAGTCCGGAAACCCCGGATGCGCGCCAATGCCTACACCGGTTTCGGCGGCCAGGGTCATCGTCTTCGCCATCACATCCGGGTCTCCGGCATGAAAGCCGCAGGCGATATTGGCCGAGGTGATTATGTTCAGCAGGTTTGCATCATCGCCCATGTTCCAGGGGCCAAAGCTTTCGCCCATATCGGCATTCAGATCGACGCTTGGCATCGGTGTTACTCCTTATTCGGTGGCGGAAATCATTCCGCTGATCAATTGGTATGACAGAAGGTCCGGGATGTCATGCGGATCTCGAACCAGAGGCTCAACGCGACCGGGCAAGCGGGCAAGGTCTGCCTCGAACGCGGCCTGCAGCGCGGCGGCTTCTTCCAGCGAAACGAACTCGAACCGCACCTGACCGCCGGCAGGGGTCTGCGCCGCGCGCGGCAGGTCACAGGGCAGAACGGTCGCGATGCGCGGATAACCCCCGGTGGTCTGACATTCGGGCAGCAGGATAAAGGGTGCGCCGGTTCCCGTCATCTGTATGTCGCCGGGTGTGATGACCTCGGACAGGATGTTCAACTGACCCCGCGCGGCGAACCCGTCACCGTCGCTGTCCAACTGCATCCCCATCCGGTTGGCCCGGGCACCGCGGTAAAAAGCCGTTTGCGTGAACCGCGTCAGCGTTTCGTCGTCAAACAGCGGGGTCTGAAAACTCGCCACCACCCGCAGCAGCCCACCCGAGAACCGATCCTCGGCGCGCAGTTTTAATCCAGCGCGCCCCGTACCTATAGCGGGCAGGGTGTCCCCCACCTGAACCGCGCGTCCGATTCTGGCGGTCAGGTGAGCCGCGCGCGAGCCCAGCATGACCTCGGCTCCAATCCCGCCGCCCAGATGCAGATAGCCATAGTTGCCCTGCAGCACTGACCCGATCATCAATCTCTGCCCTATTTCCATCTGGTGCGAGGCGTTCCACATGACAGAGCCGCCATCGATACTCGCCTGCATGGGTGCGCCTGTCAGCGCGATGGTCGTGGGGGCGGTGGCCTCGAACTCGCCCCCCATACCTGCCATTTCCAACGCGGCACAGGTCGGGTCTTGGTTCAGCAAAGCAGCGCCTTCATGCAAAGCCAGAATATCTGCCGCGCCCGAGCGCGACAGACCCTGATCCAGATACCCAGTGCGTCCCTGATCCTGCACGGTACAGGCCGGGCCGATGCGATGGACGATCAGACTCATGCCATGATCTCCTCGCAGGTCGCTCCGCCCGTCCCATCGGTGCAGGTGGCTTTGATGTTTTCCAGCGCGTCGCGCGAAACGGGAACAAACTGCATTTCGTCCCCGGGATTAAGGGCAAAGCTCTGCTCCATATCAGGCCGAAAACACCGAAACGCGGTTTGACCGACATGGCGCCACCCGGTGGGTGTCGGCCCCGAGAACAAAACGAATTGTGAGATCGCCAGGACCAGAGCCCCCTCGGGCACCATCGGCGTCAGCTCTTTCAGGCGCGGAATGTTGAACTCCGGTCCCAGCGGGCCAAGATAGGGCTGCCCTGGCGCGAATCCGATTGTCAGCACGCGCACACGCGTTTGCCCCAGACGTTCGATGGCCTCGGCCGGAGATAAACCGGCGGCGGCCGCTGCATCCTCTAGCTGGGGCGCAAGTTCGGTGCCATAGACAGTCGGAACCCGCCAGAACCGTCGCCCGGTCGGCAATGGCGCGCTGTACCAGTCGCGACTGGCAAGCAGCGTTGTTGCCCGCTCTTCGATATCCTGATGAGACAGCTGGGCGGGGTTGAACCGGACATAGGCGGACGCCAGCGAGGCTGAGGTTTCCAGAACGCCGTCCATTCGTAACGCTTCAAACGCGCCCCGAAAGGCAATTGCTGCGCGGTTTGCCGGTTCGGTCATTGAATCGGAAAAGGTGACCAACAGGCCGTCAAAGCCAACGGTGCGCATCAGCGGAAACGTATCGGGTTGCGTCATGAAAGGTTCGTAGGATTCCAGGGTTGCCTGCGCCGACCTGACCGCATTCGTCAGCGATGCGCAAGGCTTTGGCGGCTTCGTGGCTTAATGCTTATGCTGGAAGGAGTGCTGTGAGGCGTGTTTTTTTGAGTGGAAATGAATCAAATCCGTGCCGTTGAGTCGGATGCCTCTAGTGTGTTGTTGGCGCAGATTCACTATATGTAGGGGTATTGCCTTGGCACATCGCTGGGAACAGGGTTTGGGATCAACTGATGATGCCTTGTAAGGGTTAATACCTCTAAGTTTATGAAGGTCTATCGCATTGAAATGAAATGATAATAACAGATAACGCAAAAAAGTTCGGCGACATGCAATTTTCCTCTTGCGCCTTTTGGGAGTATTACTTAGAACGCCCTTCACCGGCGCTGCTGAGGCGGTTGCTGGGACGCTGGGAACGGCGGAGACGGGCCGGAGAGACGGTTGTGACGCTCGGGAGAGACCGG
>NZ_JBQFMP010000020.1:0-49863 GCF_056531905.1 Ruegeria sp. K11 | reverse complement strand
CACCCGACAGGGTGAATTCATCGGTGTGGCAGATGCCGGTGGCTTTGATCTCCACCAGAACCTCACCGGCTTTGGGGCCTTCGAGGTTCACCTCCATCACTTCCAAAGGTTTGCCCGCCTGAACGGCGACGGCGGCTCGGGTGCGCATAACGAACACTCCTAATTAAATCCAACTGATTCCAGCCGGCCAAATGCTGCACTGGCCTAACAGTTTTGATTATTAATGCCGCCTGACACAGGAAAGGCGACACGACATATTACTGGCTGTTCCTCGTCAAAGCGCTGTTCAGGCGCTGTGGTTCAGCTTGGAGACTCCACTTCGGCTATGAAGTCATGCTTGTCGCCTGTGTGAACCAACCCTGTATTGTGCCCGCCATGTGCCTCAGTGCCTTTCAGCACAGCGGTCCGACGGGTAAACGTTACTTTCATCTCACCGCCCAACACCTTTCGGATTGTCTCGTATTGCCATTCACTGACTTGCTGCGCCGCAGGCCGTTCCGAAATCTTTTCGAACCAGGCGCGGGTTTTGGGGTGTTTGCTCCAAACAGTGTCAGAAATAATGCCTCCGGCCTCATGAGAGACAAATTCATGAAATGCTGCCAGATCGCCATAGGTGATCTGATCCCCACAGAGGTAAGCGGTATCCTTCAGCCAATAGTTTTCCAGCAGATCCAATGCCTCATAAAGCAAGTGTTTTCCCTTGCGCACCTCGGCCGAAAAATCCTTGTCCGCGCCATAAATCATGGGGGCAAAAATGGTCCAGTGAAAAGCACCGCCGCCTAAGCGAAGTGTATAAGCGTACCACTGAACAAACATATTGACCCTGGTTCGCTCAAGTAGCGTGCCACCGAACCAATGGTCCGGACAATCATATTTTTCGTTCAGGTATCGACCAATTGCAACGTTTTCCCAAACCCGCAGGTCTCCATCACACAGGATCGGCACCTGACCTGTTGGGTTGTACTCGTCGCGAAATTCCTGACGCTCATTGATGTTGGTCGTGATATCCACGACCTCTTCGTCGTGCGGAATGTCGTTTTCGATCAGAAACTGCAACGCCGTGCGGCACGGCTGAGAAGCGGGATGATGCAACAGGCGTACTTTGTCAGACATTTGGGATCTCCTCTCTGTTGGATTTCCAATCATGTGTCGCGACCTTTTTGGGCGTTGTTGCGGGGGTTTCCCGGGCTCAGTCAACGCCTGAGCATTCATGCGGAAATCGGTGTAGTGAAACGTTAGCGTTCATGACGGATTTATGTCAATAAAATACATTAAAGTTAAACAATGACTATAAATGAACAACAGTGGCTATAGCCTTGTACAGCCGAGTTTGTTGGATATAGTGAGAGAAATTGCGACTGCGCTGACGCTGGAAAACTCAACAACATCAAAGGGCAGGCACCGTTGGTCCAACGCCCTGCGCATTGGTCGGCGAAGGCATTGCGCACCAAGATGAGGAAATTTCGTGAACGCCCAACCTGAGCAAAATACTGAGCTTCTGAATATCAAAGAAGCCGCGGCGATTCTGAAAGTCAGCGAAGCGTCGCTACGGCGCTGGACCAATTCGGGACGTTTGGCGTGTCAGCGGATCGGAGTCAAAAAGGAACGGCGTTTCCGTCGAGAAGATTTGATGGCGTTTCTGGACGGAGATGCTTCGCCTGTCGTCGACAAAAACCAAGGGGGGCGTCCCAGCGAGGTTCTCCTGGAGGGTGTCGCCATCGAATATGGCAGCCATATTTGTACCCTTTATGAAAACGATCTTGGTCGCCTGAAATGGTCGGTTCCGTTTCTCGTGGACGGGTTACGAAATGGCGATGGCTGCTTTTTGATTGCTACTGATGCCGTGCGGCAGGAGATTCTCGACCATGTTCGGCAAGCTTGGGACGGGTTACCCGAAGCCATTGAAAATGGTCAACTCGTCCAAAGTCGCGGAATTCCTGACGGAAAGGCAATGTGCCGATACATTGAACAAAGTATATTCACAACAACACGGGCCGGGTTGCGCACGTTTCGCCTGTTGGGCGATATGAGCTGGTGTCTCGACCTGGGCATGTCCCACGACGAATTGTTCGACTATGAACGGCGGTTCAACCACGAGGTCGGACATCGCCACCCATTGGTCAGCGTTTGCCAATACGACACGCGCGACTTTACAGGGCCGGCCGTGTTGAACGCGCTGCAATGCCACGAAGATACTTTCCGGTATCCGTTGTCTCGCTTTCTGTCTTCCTGAGGCCCGCAAAAAAGCCTGCAAGCGCTGACCCTTGGTCGCCCAGAATTTCTTTTGAGATCAAAGTTGATAGCATACGAGCGAAAATTGCGAGGCTCATTTCTGAGTTGCCGACATGGTCGCGCGAAGCTTCAATGTGGCAGAAGCGTCCACCGTCCATGAACTGGTGTCTATGACAACCCCATAGTCCTTCTCTGCGCTTTCAATGGACACGTAACCGTCGCGGACATCGTCGAGAACCAATTCCGGGTCGCGATCAGGCGCGGGGCCGTAGCCGCCACCGCCTGGCATTTCGAGAACGGGGACCGTATCGGGGGCAACCATGGCAGAAATCTTGGGTTTCAGATCGACGTCATTGTTTGTCACCAAATTACCTACGGCACCCGGGTTGCCGCCATGCAAGCCCGGGGCCGGGTATTTTACCCGCTCAAACAGGCCAGAGAACAGATAAGCGTCGTCGGTCAAAAGTTCGATTTCCATCGTCTGTCCAAGGCCGCCACGTGCCTTGCCCGGACCGCCCGAGTCTGTTCGCAACTCGCGGCGGCGCATAATGATGGGCGCCAGTGTCTCCATGACTTCCGATGGCACGCCGGCGATTCCGGAGGGATATGCCGTTGCCGAGAACCCATCCTTTCCGCTAAGCGCCCCGGTGCCACCCGATGCAAACCATGTGTATGAGAAGTGTTTTCCGGTTTTGGGATCGACACCTGACAGGTGCGTATCCCACAGGCCGTCAAATCCCGGTGCCATGACATTGTCAGGCAAGGCATCCGACAGGGCACCCATGACAAGCGACGGAAGGAAGTGCCCGACCAGATGTCGCCCCCCAATAGCCGCCGGATATTTCGCATTGAGGAGCGTTCCTTCCGGAGCGACGATCTTGACGGGAAGGAAGCTGCCTTCATTGTTCGGAATGTCACCGCCGAGAGCGCATTTGACACCATAGGTCGTATATGCAGCCGTGTAGTTCAGGGTCACATTGACGCCAAGCGCCACCTGATCCGGTGAGCCTTCAAAGTCGACCGTCAACTCGTCGTCTTCAACGATAATCGCCGCCTTGAGGAGGAGCGGATCGTCGAACCCGTCGATGGTCAATTCATAGCTGTAACGGCCATTGGGCAACGCCAGAATACGGTCGCGCATCGCCCTTTCTGACCGATCGACGATTTCGTCGGCAAGCTCTTCAATATCATCCAATCCGAACTCGTTCAGGAATGAGAGGAGTTGCTTGGCTCCTACTTCATTTCCAACGATTTGACTGTGGATGTCGCCCAGCACTTCTTCGGGTGTGCGGACATTTGCGCTTATGAGATCAAAGATTGCTTGGACTGGTTTGCCTTGATCGACCAGCTTCATGACCGGAATGAAAAGCCCTTCTTCAAAAACAGAGCGCGAATCCGCCGAAAGACCACGGCCACCGATATCGAGCGCGTGGCAACAATTGGCGAACAGGGCTATGCACCGGTCTCCCTTAAAAACGGGCGTTGCGATGGTGATGTCGTTCAGTTGTGAGGCGGTTTTCCAAGGATCATTCGTCACCAGGACATCGCCAGGGCGCAATGTGTCGATAGGGAAGCTGTTTAGAAAGTGGATCATGCCGGTTGCCATCGAGTTGATGTGTCCCGGTGTTCCTGTGACCGCCTGGGCGATCATCCTTCCCCGCCTGTCAAAGACACCTGCCGATAAGTCACCGGCTTCGCGAACGATCGAGGTAAAGGAAGATCGCATCAGTGCGGCGGCCTGATCGTTGGTTGTCGCGATCAAGCGGCTCCAGAGAATATCGAGGGTGATCTGGTCAATTGCCATGGTGCGCTCCTATACCTCTGACGGCTCCATATCGATGATAAGGTTGCAGTTTTCATCCACCTGAATCCGACCTGAACCGTTGATCACGACCGTCGATTCACGTTCTTCAATTACTGCAGGACCAGATAAAACCGCACCGGCAGGCAAACGATACCGGTCATATACCGGCACGGTATTCAGGGACTTATGCGCAGGGAGGTAAATGGCACGCCGACCCTTGAGGGCGTCAGACACGTTGTTAGAGCTGTTCAAGGCGGTTGGGAGCGTCAGTTTGGGTTTGGGGCCCTCCGCCACGATGCGCCAGGACACGACTTCAATCGGGACATCAGGCAACACGTGGCCATAAACGGTGCGATAGGCGTCCTCAAACGCGGTTTTGAGTTTGTCGCGATAGCCCGTATCCAATGGGTCGTTGTCCAACGCCACCCGCACATCGAACCCTTGTTTGGCGTACCGCATGTCAGCAAACCGGCGAAACCTTACAGTGTCCGGGTCTATGGTCCGTCCTAAAGTCTCGCGACCAGCGTGTTCCATGTCTCGCACAGCCTGTGCTGCGGTTTCCCAGTCCATATCCTTCAACTTGCTCGGCAAGGATCGCGCAAAGCTCATGCTAAGGGGCGCAGTCAGGAATCCGATGCTCGACATCACACCTGCACCTAACGGATAGATGACCCGAGGGCTGCGAAGGATCGAGGCTACACCAAAGGCGTGAACGGGTCCGGCACCCCCGGTCGCAAAGACCGGGAACCGCGTGATGTTCATCCCGCGTTCGATCGTGTGAATACGGGCCGCGGATGCCATGCTTTCGTTTGCCAACTGGTGAATACCCCAAGCGGCTTCCAGCGACGAAAGCCCTAAAGGTTCGGCGATTTTTTCGCGGATGGCGGTTTCGGCTGCCGCAACATCCAACGCCATCGTTCCGCCAAGGAAAAAGTTGGGATCAAGATAACCAAGCAGCAGATCAGCATCCGTTACGGTCGGGTTGTCACCGCCGAGCGCGTAAGCCGCAGGCCCGGGCTCGGACCCGGCGCTGTCTGGTCCGACTTGCAGGCGGCGCATTGCATCAACGCGGGCAATAGACCCGCCGCCCGTCCCGATCTCAATCATCTCGATAACGGGTACCTTGATTGGCAAGCCGCTCTGTTTCTTGAACTGGTATTGACGGTCCACTTCAAATTCGTTGGTCACAAGCGGAAGACCGTCGGCGATCATACAGGCCTTGGCGGTTGTGCCACCCATGTCAAAGGCAAGCACATCCTTGTGCCCCAGAAGATCGCCATAATAGGCCGCCGCCAGCGCACCGCCAGCTGGGCCAGATTCGACCAAACGGATCGGAGACGTTGCGCCCTCGTCAATTTCACAAAGCCCGCCGTCGGATTGCATGATGAAGAGTGTCGCAGGCAGGTCCAACTGATCTTTGAGGCGCTGACTAAGACAGCTGAGATATTGTTCCGCGATCCGTTTGACATAGACATTCGCCAATACGGTCGAGCCGCGTACATATTCACCAATCTCGGGAACCAACGAACTGGACAGTGTCACCGCGATCTCTGGCGCTTCTTCCTGCAGGATGCGGGCAATCTGACGCTCGTGCGCGTCGTTGACATAGCTATGAATCAGCGAGACTCCAACAGCCTCTACACCTGTCTCCTTCAAGGTCTCCACAAGTGCGCGCACTTCTTCGGGGTCGAGCGGGGTTCGAATGGTTCCGTCCACCAGTACGCGCTCATCCAACTCGAACCGTCGGCGTCGAGGGGCAAGCGGCAGAGGGCGTTTCATTCTCAAGTCATAAATGTCATAGCGATGCTCGCGCCCAATCTCGATCGCATCCCGAAATCCTTTGGTGGTGATCAGCGCGGTCACGGCGCCTTTTCGTTCGATCAGTGCGTTGGTGAACAAGGTTGTGCCGTGCAGAACGTCAAGAACGTCGTCTCGGTTTACACTTTTATCCGAGAGAAGCTTTTCTAGCCCTTCGATTATGGCGTTGTCGGGCTGCTGAGGTGTCGTAAGGATTTTGCCGAATTCGAAACGGGTGCCGTCGTCACTCACAAGAACAAGGTCGGTAAATGTACCGCCAATATCCGCTCCGACATGCAATGGCATGGTCTCTTATCCCCGCTTATTGAATGCCTTTGAATGAAGTACATGAACAAAGCAAATACAAGCATTTCCCCTGCCCACCTCCTGCAGCTGGTTGACGCCTTCACCAAGCATTATGACCGCCGATGGTTCCACAAGGGCTTGCAACACCTTTCGCTGACCGCCGTCCTTGCAGAGCGGGTCGCATGACCAGATTACTTCGGATTTAAGTGGTGCAGTTGCGCGCGCTGACGAGCGCGGCTCACGCCTCATACGGCGGCGTGTGGTTGGGAACCTGGATCGTAGCGCGCCAGTGCGCGGTGGTTTCCGTGCGTGTCCCCAGCAGCAGACCGCGGTTTTCCATCGCTTCGATGTGGGGGCCTTTTGGATAAGACCCGGCTGTTGGTGTCCACGCCATCGCTCAGAAAAATGATCAGACGGTCTTCGACTTCGCTGCCGTCGAACATTCGGATCGCCAGCCCGATGGCATCTCCGATGGCTGTGTTCGGCCCTTCCATACACACTTGCGTCTGGTCAAGGAACTCTTCAAGGCTTTGCAGAACTTCGGTGAAAAGAGCCTGCACAAAGGCCCGCGTACCAAAGACGATCAGGGCCATTCGGTCGCCGTCGCGTTCGGTGATGAAGGTCTTGAGCGCATCACGTACTGCGTCCAAATGTTGTAACCGCTGTCCGTTTTCACCAATGAAATCTCTCTGATCCATCGAGAAGGTCGATATAGTCTCGGTCGGCCAGCCAAGCGTGGGTGCGGCTGTATTTGTCCAGAGCAATCGAGGCGCGCGGGCCGGTATCGATCTCGATCCAGCTGCCCGGTCCCTCGCTGAGGGTTGTCGGCGTTCGTGTGGCGTAAACCAAATCGGCAAAGTAAAGCTCCATCGCTTCCAGCAGGGCGGCTTACACCTTGGCGGGCGCGCGATTGATCTCGTCGGCCAGAACGATTTTGGCGAAGATCGGTCCTGGCTCGAACCGGACCCCGGACGTGCCCCCGGCCTGAATGTACACCTCGGTTCCGGTGACATTCGAAGGCAGCAGATCGGGCGTGAACAGGATGCGGCTGAACTTCGCATCCAGATGATGGCAAGTGTCGAACTCCGTTTGCGGCTGAGACTGATTTGGGCACGCAAAAAAATCAATTTTTAACACAATGGCTCAATTTTCCGTGTAAACTGGGGTAGTTCCGTATTCCTCAAAAAAGGTTTGAAAACATGTTTGCAGCCATTGAGCTCCGGCGCATCATCCGACCATTTGTGACTTTGACCAGCGCGGTCTTTCTGGCCGTTTCAGCCACCGCGCAAGAGCAAAAACCCAATATTCTTGTGATCTGGGGTGACGATGTCGGCCAGTCCAACATCTCGGCGTACACGATGGGTCTGATGGGATATCACACGCCCAATATCGACCGAATCGCCAAAGAGGGCATGATCTTTACCGACTATTATGGTGAGCAATCCTGCACAGCCGGACGCTCTTCGTATATCATGGGACAGTCCGTGTTTCGGACCGGGTTGTCCAAGGTGGGCCTGCCGGGCGCTGATCTGGGGATGCAGGAGGAAGACCCGACAATCGCGGGACTGCTCAAGGCCGAAGGGTATGTTACCGGTCAGTTCGGCAAAAACCATCTGGGCGACAAGGATGAACATCTGCCGTCCAACCATGGTTTTGATGAGTTTTTCGGCAATCTCTACCACCTGAATGCTGAGGAAGAGCCCGAGAACGAAGACTATCCCGGCAACCGGGTTCTGGCCGATGGCCGCACGTTCCGCGAGGCATACGGCCCGCGTGGGGTGATTAAGTCCAAGGCCGATGGCACGATCGAGGACACCGGTCCGCTGACCAAAAAACGCATGGAAACAGTCGATGACGAGACAGTGGCCGCCGCTATCGATTTCATCAAGCGCTCGCACGAGCAGGGACAACCTTTCTATGTCTGGTGGAACGGCACGCGGATGCACTTCCGCACCCATGTGGCCGATGATCGACGCAACCCGGGCAACGACGAATATACCGACGGGATGCTGGAACATGACATGCATGTCGGACAATTGCTGGACCTGCTGGACGAGTTGGGCATCGCCGACAATACAATCGTGCATTATTCGACGGACAATGGCCCGCACATGAACACCTGGCCGGATGCCGCGATGACTCCGTTCTGGGGCGAAAAGAACACCAATTGGGAAGGTGGCTGGCGGGTGCCGTCGATGGTGCGTTGGCCCGGTCTGATCGAGCCTGGCTCTGTCTCGAACGAGATCATGCACCATATGGACTGGCTGCCGACTTATCTGGCCGCTGCAGGGCGTGACAACATCAAGGAGGAGCTGATTCAGGGCGGCGTTCAAGCCATCGGACGTGAATACAAGGTACATCTGGATGGCTATAACTTCCTCCCGTTTTTCAAGGGTGAAGTGGAAGAGGGACCGCGCAAGGAGATTTTCTATTTCTCGGATGATGGTGACCTGACGGCATTGCGGTATGACGACTGGAAGCTGATTTTCCTTGAGCAGAAGGCATGGGGCACTCTGCGCGCTTGGATGGAACCTTGGACCGAGCTGCGTATCCCTTTGATCATCAACCTGCGCCGCGACCCCTATGAGCGCGCTTACCGGACCTCGAATACCTATTTTGACTGGTTGCTAGACCGAGCCTATTTCCTGGTTCCGGCGCAGCAGTATGTGGGCAATTTCCTGGCGACATTCCAGGAATTTCCGCCACGCCAGAAGGCGGCCAGCTTTAATCTGGAACAGGTCATGGAAAAGATGATCGCGCCAGTGGGTGATTGATCTTCGTTATTGTATCAAGCTGGGCCGCCGCTTAGCGGCGGCCCTTCTTTTGTTTTCTAACCGGGAAAGTGTTTGCAATGCTTCGCCTAAATTTGATCTTCTCGTTTCCTTTCATTGTTTCTGCTGCGCTCGCAGACCCGTTGCCATCCTGGAATGACACGGAAAGCAAGGCACGGATCATTTCGTTCGTCGAAACCGTTACGGATGTCGCATCCGATGACTATGTCACGCCATCTGATCGTATCGCCGTATTTGACAATGACGGAACCCTTTGGGCTGAGAAGCCGGTATATTTCCAACTGATTTATGCGGTCGACGCGTTTCAGGGAATGGCGCAGGATAATCCAAACCTGATCACATCTGATGCGCTCCAGGCTGCGGCAAAGGGCGATTACGGCGCTCTTGCGGAAGGTGGCAAGGAGGCGGTGTTAGAGGTTTTGAGCGCAACACATAGCGGACTGAGCGTAGATTACTTTCAGGCTAGCGTCGCTGATTGGGTAGCGACCGCAAAGCACCCGGTTACCGGACTGCGTTATGACCAGATGACGTATCAGCCGATGGTGGAGTTGCTGCGCTATCTGCGTGATGAAGGGTTCAAGACATATATCGTCTCTGGCGGTGGAATCCACTTTATGCGGGTCTTTGCAGAGGCCGCCTATGGCATCCCTACAGAACAGGTCATCGGCACCTATACCGAAACCACCTATGAGGTGGTCGAAGGGGTTCCCACCATCATCAAACAACCCGCAATCGGTTTTGTCGACGACAAAGAAGGCAAGCCGATCAATATCGACCGGATTATCGGTAAGCGGCCAATCATTGCAGGCGGAAACTCGGACGGTGATTATGCGATGATAGAATGGACTACGGCAGGTGACGGACCTCGGCTTGGTTTGATTGTGCATCACACCGATGGTGAACGCGAAGTGGCCTATGCCTGCGATAGCCATATCGGTCGGCTGTGTGACGGGCTTGAAAAGGGTCCGGATCTGGGCTGGCTTATTGTTGATATGGCGAAGGACTGGGCGCGCATCTACACTGGCGCGCAATAGCGTGAGGAAAGGCTTTAATATCGACTATTTTGATCAATGCCTTGATCGGATGTGCCGCGTAACTTTCCTGTCGTGAGGTTTTTGGATAAGTCAGCCCGCGACCTTTCCAAGAGAATTTAACTTGAGGCGGGTAGGGGCTTTTATGGCCATATGCATGAATTAGCGAACTCTATCAAATTCTAAACAAACCAATCTCGGGGTCGTCCGTTTTGCAGTGACATTGTGCACTCGATTTCCGTTCTCGCTTTGGAATGACGCCAGGCAAACTGGTGAGTGATGGGACGAGCATGCTGCCGCGCCGCCCGAAACCAGTGACCACCTCTGTCGCGATCGGCAGAATATCGATTTTCTTCAAAACCTTCTGAATGGCAACGAAATACCCATCAGGTGGCGGTAAAATCCCGCCGGTTCCTAGGATGGGTTCGCCGATGAAGGCCGCGATTGTGTCGGGCCCTACGGCAAGGATCAGGTCGAATTTCTTGTGAAAAGTTCGAACCCGGTGAGTGACCCGGTCATCAGAAGCGACCTGTGATACCCCCGCTACCGGCCAATGATCTTCTTCTTTTTAAGGCGGCCACGGATGTTGTTGTAGTCAGTCGGTCGTCGTTCAGTTTTTGTGAAAGCATCGAGCCCTTGTCTTGCGCCTTCGCGTCCAAGCCCGGACCGTTTGACGTCGGCGAACGGGATCAACGCACAGGTAATTTGGGCGCGGTTCATGGCAATCATGCCGAATTGCAAAGCCCGGCTCGTTCGACAAATCCGGCGCCGGTCCTGCGTGTGGACATGTGCGACCAGCCCGTGTTCCGTCGCATTTGCGATCTCGATAGGTTGGTCTTCGGTGTCGATGGGCACGATTGTTGCGGCGGGGACAGGTGTCTCTTCGTGAAAAAACCGTGGCGAAACAACAAGTTTCGTTTTATCCGAGCACCGATACCAGTTGGCCGCCACAAGGGTTTGCGCCCGGGTTCCGTTCCATTGCAAAGATTGGGGTTGTTCGGAAACCCGGCTTTGTACCGGTGGGTTAGGCCGCCAGTTCTGCGAACTGTAGAAATGGACAGAGTCGAGGCATGATTTGACCTTTGGTATGGTCCACCTGCGCTGGGAACCCAAGAACGTAACTTCTCAGGTCATTGCTCCAAATCCCAGAGGCATTGTTTCCACCTTTGTTGATGACATTGTTGCTCGGGAAACCGGGGGGCGAGTATGTCCTGGTAATAAGCTCGGTCGAAGCGGAACGGAAAGTTTCGGGTTGCGGGGTGAAGGGCTGCATATTCAAGTGTGTTTTGATCTGGATGAAGGTGCGCCCGGACCGGATTGTGGAGAATCTGGTCAGTTTTTTGGTCAAGGCCCAACGCGTTGTCCCCCTATTGGACAAAAGGGGATGTGTCAGGTTGGTGCGCGGAACCGACCGGCTATGCGGCCCAATACAACCGCACTGAGTAGACCGTTCCCCGAAAGATATCCGTCATCGCCCGTGCCCGAGACACCGACAGCGGCACCACCGCCTGCAAAGAGGTTGGTGAATGCGGTCCCGTTTGGTTTGAGAACGCGAGCGGAAGAATCGATCCGTAATCCGCCCTGAGTGTGAAATAGCGCTCCGGTCACGCGGACTCCCTTGAACGGGGGACGAAGCCTTGGAGCATTGAATTCCCGCCCGAATTTGTCTGCGCTGCGAACGGGAATTTCTTGCAAGGTTTGCACCACGGCGGCAGATGGAATGCCCAACAGGTTTGCCAGGTCTTCAATCGTGTGACCGGATTGGATCGCGCCACAGGTTTCGGCGCGTTTGAAATCCTCGAACTGGCGGGCAATCGCGGCGATGCGCTCGTCGAATATGGCAAAGGCCTCACCACCGGGTTGAGCGAGCACGGCGCGGGCGGCTTCGGAATAGCCCTGCGCCTCGTTCCAAAAGCGGTGGCCGTCGCGGTTTACCTGAATGCCGCCTTCGGTGATGACGGCCCATGTGATCAGGATGCCATGCGGATGGGCGACGTTGCCATGGCCCTGAAAGGCCCCCAGATTCTGCAGGTCAGCGCCCATCGCCTCGCCCCACATCACAGCCTCGCCCCGGTTGCCGCTATGGCCGAACCACAGGGCCTGCTCGATCTGCGGCATGTGCCGGGCCACCAGTTCGCGATTGCCGCCGAACCCGTTGCAGGCCAGGATCAGCCGGTCACAAGCGATGGTCTCAATGCGGTCATCCGGGCCGGTAACGGCGATACCTTGGATCAGGTCTCCGTCTTTGTACAGAACCGTCGCGCGGCGGTTGCAGATGATGTCCAGACCGGTAGCTTCGCAGGCGCTACGCAGGGCATTGACCAGTTCCTCACCCGAGCGGGTCGGCAGCCCGTGCATCCGTCTGCGGGAATGGCCGGGGTAATCGAAATCCGTCACAACCGAGAAGGGCAGGGCGTATCGGTCGGTCAGCCAGTCGATGACCTCGGCGGCATTGCCTGCCAGAAGGTCAACCAAAGCCTGATCGTTCTGATGATGGGCCTTGGCCTGTATGTCGTTTGCGAACTGCTCTGCAGTATCGCTTATCCCTGCGGCCTTTTGCAATCGGGTGCCCGCGGCCGGGATCAGCCCCGCAGACAGCGCGGTTGACCCGCTGGGTACCGGGTCAGCCTCGATCACCAGCACGTCCTGCCCCTGTTCGGCAGCAGACAGGGCCGCGACCATGCCGCATGCGCCCGCGCCGATGATCAAAGTTCCGGTCTTCAGATCGAATTGATCGGGCAGTGCGCTTTCAACTCTGGGGGTCATCATAGCGCGCCCCGGCTTCCAGCATGTCGGCGGTTCCGATCACATCGTTCAGGCCGCCAAAGTCGAACATGTGATCAGCAAAGGGCTTGTTGGACCCGTGTTCGGCAAGGCTCTGGTAATAGGCCTGCGCCGTCTTGGCCAAGGCGCGGACGATGCCGCCGGGGAAAATGACGATGGAATAGCCTTGTTTTTCCAAGTCACCGGCTCCGAGGATCGGCGTCGCGCCGCCCTCGACCATGTTCGCCAGCAGGGGCACGCGGGGGGCGAATTGGCCGGCAATGGCGGTGAGTTGTTCGCGGCTTTGCGGGGCCTCGATGAACAGGACATCCGCGCCAGCCTCCAGATAGGTTTCCGCGCGGTCGGTGGCGGCTGAGAACCCTTCGACCGCGATAGCGTCTGTTCGGGCGATGATCAGCGTATCGGTGCTGGCGCGCGCATCGGCCATGGCCGCGATCTTTCCGGCCATTTCCTGCGCCGGGATCAGCGACTTGTCTGACAGGTGGCCGCAACGTTTGGGATAGGTCTGGTCTTCAACCTGCAGGGCCGATGCTCCGGCGCGTTCGTACAGCCGCATGGTGCGCTGCGCGTTCAGCGCGTTGCCAAAGCCGGTATCGGCGTCGATGATGACCGGCAGATCAACCCGATCCGCGATCAGGGTCATGGTGTCGGCCATTTCCGAGGCGGTGGACAGGCCGATGTCGGGACGTCCAAGCCGGGTATAGGCTACGGCGGCCCCGCTGAGATACAACGCCTCAAACCCGGCCTTTTCGGCCAGCGAGGCGGTCAGCCCGTCATAGACGCCGGGCGCGACAAGGATTTTCTGCTGTTGTAGCCGGGATTTCAGGCTCATGCTGCGCCCTCCAGCCAGTTCAGGACCTCGGCGCAGGTGCGTTGATGTGTGACCGTGCCCAGTGACAGAATCGTAGCCTCATGCACCTCATCCCGGAAGGCGGCGCAGCCGTCGGTCAGCATGACGGTTTCGATGTTGCGCAGATGCGCGTCACGCAGGGTCGAGGCGACGCCGCCATTGGTGACGATCCCCCCGACGATCAGGGTCTCAACCCCCACGGCGCGCATAAGGTATTCCAACCGGGTCTGGTAGAACGCGGAATAGGCGACTTTTTCGATCACGAACTCGCAGGGTTGTAAGCTGTCCACCAGAGTGTGACCGAACCCTCCGGGCGCAAAATCGCCCTTGGTCAGGAACGGGCGCAGCTGTTTTAGATGCGGAGCGATCAGCGGCTCGCCATTGCGATCCGGCACCAAAGTGAACTGGGCCGAGAAATAGCGCCCCCCGGCCTGTTGCAACCGCCGCGCCAAGGGGGCGATACGATCGGGCAGGGCGGCGATGGCAGGGGCCGATTGCCCGGCGCGGCCATAGGCGCCTTCGGGATGCAGGAAATCGTTCTGCAGGTCGATGGTCAGAAGGGCCGTCTTTTGCGGGTCCCAGGTGTTTGGATCGCTCATTCACGCCTCCTGCGGTTCGATGATCGTGTTGCCATAGGCATCCACGCGGCCTTGCAGATGCGGTTCGATCAGCACGGTGGTATCGGGCTGGGTCAGGATCGCGGGCCCCGTGACAACGGCCCCGACCGGCAGGGACAGGCGGTCATAGATCGCCGTGTCATACCAATCTTGGGCAAAGTGAACCTGCCGCGTCGCTATTGGCGTTACCAGGCCTTGGGTCGAAGGAGCCAGCGTAGACAGGTCGAATTTTGGCCGTTTGCCTGTAACCGCGCTGCGCAGGTTCAGAATGCGGCGCACGCCGTTTTTCAGAAGCCTGCCATAGGTGGCGTGATAGGCCGTGTCGAAGGCCTGTTCGATGGCTGCGCTGTCAGGCGGAGTAACCATGCCCTCCGATACCGCAACGCGCAGCGGCACCGGCACCGTATGCGTTTGCCCGACATAGGCCATGTCGAGCTCGAACGAAATCTCGCGCGCCTCGAACGTGGTGCGGGCGGCGTCCAGCAAGGCCATGCCCTGATCGACGTGATCCTGCATGAACGCCCCCATCGCAGCGCTGTCCAGCTGCGAAACCAGCGAGTTGATCGTTTGCACGAAATCCTGCCGCATATCTGCAATTACGCACCCCATGGCCGAGGTCACGCCCGGATAGCGCGGAACGATGGCCCGCGCGATGCCGACCTCGGCCAGCATGGCCCCGGCATGCAGCGCACCACCACCGCCGAAGGGCATAAAGACGAACCGCTTGGGATCAAACCCGCGTTCAATACTGACCAGCCGGATCGCGCCTGCCATGCGAGAGTTGGCGACGCGGAGGATGGCCTCGGCGGCCTCAACCGTGGACAGGTCAAGCGGCTGCCCCACATGGGTGTCAATCGCCTGACGGGCTGCCTCGACATCCAGTCTCTCCAACTTGCCACCGATGGGATTGTCCGGGTCGATCCGGCCCAGAACCACGTTGGCGTCGGTCACCGTGGGGCGGTCATTGCCCAACCCATAGGCCACCGGGCCGGGCTTTGATCCGGCGCTTTCGGGGCCGATATTCAGTAAGCCACCCTTGTCGACCCAGGCGATTGAGCCGCCGCCTGCGCCGATGGTCGTGATCTCGATCATCGGGTTGCGCACGACCATGCCAAAGTCGATCGAGGTCTGAGCCGACAGCATCGTCTGTCCCCCCGCAATCAGCGAGACGTCAAAGCTGGTGCCGCCCATATCGCCGGTGATGACATTGTCGAACCCCGCCGATTGCGCGATGTAACCGGCAGCGATGACCCCTGCGGCAGGGCCGGACAGGGCAGTGCGGACGGGTAACTGGCAAGCCGTGCCAACGCCCATAACACCGCCGTTGGACTGCACGATCATGAACTCCCCGTCGAACCCGCCCGATTGCAGAGCGTTTTCCAGCCGGTTCAGATAGCCCGAAACCTCGGGCTGCAGATAGGCGTTCAGTGCGGTGGTGGAAAATCGCTCGAACTCCCGGATCTCTGGCAGGATTTCCGATGACGCCGACACATGCGGGTTTGGCCAGATTTCGCGCACCGCAGCCACGGCGGCAGCCTCATTTTCGGGGTTGGCATAGGCGTTGGCGAAAAGGATCGAGACGGCCTCGCATCCCTGATCGCGCAATTGGGTGGCCGCCGCGCGCACGGCATCCAGATCGACCGGCGTGCGGATACTGCCGTCGGCCAGAGTACGCTCGGGCACTTCCAGCCGGTCGCGACGGTCCACGACCGGTTCGAAATCACCGCGTAGGCCCCATGTGCGGGGGCGGTCGCGGCGGCGCATCTCCAGCACGTCGCGCAGGCCTTGGGTGCAGATCACCCCGGTTTTCGCACCCTTGCGTTCCAGCAGAGCGTTCGTGCCAGCGGTGGTGCCATGCACAACAACTGCAATTTCGGACAGGTCCGAGACCTCGCGCCCGATCCCGTCGAGGAAACCACCCGACTGATCCGGGCGGGTTGTGGGCACCTTGGCAACGGTTGCGGTGCCGTCGCCTTCGTTCAACACGAAAACATCCGTGAAGGTGCCGCCGACATCAACGCCGATCATGCGCCCGGTCATTGAGCTGCCTCCCGCCAGGCAGAGCCATAGACCTGGTCCGCCTGATCCGCGCTGACCAAGCCGCGCGCGACGTCTTTGGCGATATTTTCAGGCGCACGGCGTTTTGCTGCGCCGTAACCCCCACCGCCGGGTGTTTCCAGCCGCACGGCTTGTCCTTGGCGCAGTTTGATCCCGCGCATTTTCGACACCAGAGGCGGCGCTTTCCAGCCGTCATCCTGTTCGTAGGTGAAGACATTCATCGCGCCATCCTGACCCTCGGCGATCCCCTTGGGTGCAAAACGTCCGCGTTCGCCGAACAAAAACGCCTCGGCCCCGTTCTCTTCCAGCACTTCGATCTCATAGACAGCCCCAAGCCCGCCGCGATGCGCGCCCGCGCCTGCGCTGTCCGGGCGCAGGGCCCATTGCCGGAACATGACGGGATAGGCGGCCTCAAGAATTTCCATCGGCGGGATTGTGGCGGTGGAAATCGGCGCATTCCCGTGGTTCAACCCGTCGCTTTCGACCGAGCCGCCGTGCCCACCGCCGTAAAAGCTGAACATTACCCAAGGCTGCCCGTTCGACCGTTTTCCCGCAATCGACAGCGCGTTGATCGTGCCATAGGCATTGGCCACAACCCGGTCCGGCGCAGCCTTGGCGAAGGCGGAAAAGACCACGTCGATCATCCGCAAAATAGTCTCGGTATACCCGCCGGTCGGGGCCGGGAACTTGGCCGACAGCAGGCTGTCATCGGGCACGATGACTTCGATGGGCCGCATCACCCCGGCATTGGCGGGCAGAGACGGGAAGACGTGCTTGATGGCCACATAGGCCGTTGCGACAGTCGTCGGTAGAGCGATATTCACCGGCCCTTCGCATTGCGGCGAGGAACCGGAAAAATCCAGAACCATCCGGTCGCCTTTGATCTCAAGCGCCATGTTGATGCGCAGGGGCGTGTCGGTGATGCCGTCATTGTCGAGGAAATCCTCAGCCTCCCATCGGCCATCGGGCAGGTCTTGCAATTCGGCCCGCATCAGCGCCTCGGCGCGATGGCCGAGCGCCTCCAGCGCGGCTGACACGATGTCCGCGCCGTATTCGTCCAGCAACTCATCCATTCGCCGAACGCCCAGATCAAGCGCCCCCAACTGGCCGTTCAGATCGCCCATGGCTGATTGGGGCAGGCGGGTGTTGCGCAGCAGGATGTCGATGATGTCCTGATTGACCTCACCTTTGCGTGCCAGTTTGACGGGCGGCAAGACGAACGCCTCCTGAAACACATCTGTCGCGGCAGGGTTGTAGTTCCCGGGCACCGCGCCGCCCACGTCATGCCAATGCCCGACCGAGGCGAGATAGCAGAACAGCTGCCCATCACGAAAATAAGGCCGCACCAAACGCATGTCCGACAAATGCGTGCCGCCGATATGCGCGTCGTTGAAGATGTAGATGTCACCGTCTTCCAGATCACCGTCAGCGGCGGCCTTTTCGATCACCGCCTTCACCGCAAAGGACATCACGCCGACAAAGATCGGCAGGCCGGATTTGCCCTGAACCAGCGTGTCGCCGGTTGTGGCCGAATAGAGCCCGTGGCTGGCGTCATGCGCCTCGGCAATGATGGGGTTGAAGGCCGCGCGGAACAGGGTTGCGTCCATTTCATCCGCGATCTGTTCCATGCGACCTGCCAGAACCGAAAGAGTGATCGGGTCAATCTCGCTCATGCCTGTGCCCTTGTTTCTGCGATGTCGTTCCAGACATCCTGACGAGTGATCAGGTTGTCGATGATCTCAAACCGGTCGATGAAGCGGATGTCTGCGAAAGGGGTCCCGTCCGGCCATTCCCCGGACAATGTTCCCCGGCAATAGACTATCGACGCGTCGCCCGCGCTTTGCATTGCATCGAAGCCTTCATAGGTTTTGGTAATGCTGCGATAGCGGGGCGCGGCCCAGTCCATAAGCTCGGACAGGTCGTGCATCGGTAGTGCTCCGGGGAAGTGCATGACGAAGCCCGGTGCCAGTCTGGCCGCCGCCTCTTCGAGTTCGCGTTCGCTCATTTCTGCAAGGAACGCGCGGACGATCTGCTCGGGGTCATCCTTGGCCTGTGCGGGCTGTCTGGTCTGGCCGCCGCGGTAATAATCCTCAGGCGGCAGGTCATGGATCAGCACAGTGACGAGATCAGGCGCAGCGGGCACGACGAATCGCACTGCATCGGTCAATGCCCGGCCAAGTCGTTGTTTTTCCTCGGCGCTGTAGCCTTCGATCACATGCAGCTCGACAATCGGCACACGGCTTTCCCTTCTGTAATTGGTATTATCTGTAATACAGCTTTGTCATCAAAGATAAGACTTTTTTTGAACCAAGTATAATACTAAAGCTTGATTTTCGAAGTCTCGCTCTTACGATTGCCAGTGCTGGGAAAGGGGAATCATCGGGTGAACCAGATCAACGCGGCCAATCTTCCGGACGGGACCAAGGCGCAGCGCGTCTACCTGTCTCTGCGCGATCAAATCACCGAAGGGCAGCTGTCGGCGGGGGAAACCCTGCCGGGGGAACAGCGTCTGGCCGAAAAGTTCGGCGTGTCCCGCGTGACCATTCGGCGAGCGCTTGAGGCGTTGGCGGGCAATGGTCTGATCGAACGGCAGGCGGGCAGTGGCACGCGGGTGTCGGGCCGATCGCCGCAGGGCGCGCGGGCGGCAATGGATTTCAACACCCTGATGCCGCAGCTTGTTGAAATGGGGCAGAGTACCACCGCGCGGCTTTTGTCCTTTGCTTATGGCAATGCGCCCGAGGCGGTGGCGGCGGCCATGGGCCTGCAGCACGACCGGCAAGTGCAAATTGCCACGCGGGTCCGCCTGACGGACGATGTACCGTTTTCACACCTGACAACATATGTTCCCGCCGCAATTGCCCGGAACTATTCCGAAAGCGATCTGGCCACAACGCCGCTGTTCAAATTGCTGGAACGGGGCGGCGTGCAGATCGAAGAGGCGCACCAAACGGTGTCGGCAACCCTCGCAGGCCCCGATGTGGCCGAGGCTTTGGGCGTTGCGGTCGGCTCGGCCCTGCTGTCGCTGAAACGGATTGTGCGAGATATCGAAGGCAATGGCGTCGAATTCCTGTCCGGCCTTTACCGGCCTGACATGTTCCGCCTTGAAATGCCACTGGCGCGGGTCGGAACCGGGTCTACACGCCATTGGGAACCCGCCATCGGTCGCAGTGAGGCCGAGGAATGACCGCCCCGCGCACCATGCTAGATAAGCTCTGGGCGTCGCATGAGGTGTTGCGGCGCGACGATGGCGTGTCGCTTCTGTGGGTAGACCGCCATCTGGTGCACGAAGGCTCGCACCATGCCTTTGGCAAGCTGGCAGAGCGCGGGTTGCACGTGGCCGAACCGGATCTGACCTTTGCGGTGGTCGATCACTATGCGCCGACGCGGGATCGGGGCCGGATTGCCGACCCGAAGATTGCCCGGATGATCGAGACGCTGCGCAGCAATGCTGCCCAACACAATCTGAGGATTTTCGATCTGGATGATCCGGCGCAGGGTATCGTGCATGTCATCGGGCCGGAACTCGGGCTGACCCTGCCGGGGCTGTTGATCACTTGCGGCGACAGCCATACCTCGACCCATGGCGCATTCGGAGCGTTGGCTTTCGGGATCGGCGCGACCGAGGTTGCGCATGTACTGGCAACGCAGACCGTCTGGCAGCGCAAGCCAAAGGCGATGCGCATCGTGGTCAATGGCCGTCTGGGACCGGGTGTGTCGGCCAAGGATATCGCGCTGAACTGGATTGCCATGCTGGGCACGGGCGGCGCGCAAGGGCACGCGGTGGAATATGCTGGGCAGGTCGTGCGGAATCTGTCGATGGAGGGGCGCATGACCCTGTGCAACCTGTCCATCGAGGGCGGAGCGCGCTTTGGCATGGTGGCCCCTGATGAAGTGACGTTCGCCTATCTTGGAGGACGCGATCACGCACCGGATGGCGCGGAGTTTGAGGCAGCCTGCGAAACATGGCGACGACTGACCTCGGATGAGGGCGCGATTTTTGATCGCGACGTTGTGCTGGATGCTTCAAGCATTGCCCCGACCGTGACATGGGGCACCAGCCCGGAACAGGCGCTGCCCGTATCGACGGCGATCCCAAACCCGGACATGATGGACCCTGCAAAGGCAAACGCCGCGCGCGACGCGCTGGACTATATGGGTTTGGCAGGGGGTCGGCCCTTGGATGGCATTCCAGTGGATCAGGTCTTTATCGGGTCCTGCACCAATGGCCGGATCGAAGACCTGCGAGAGGCCGCGTTGGTCTTGTCCGGACGCCGGGCGAAAGTGCCGGGGTTGGTCGCACCGGGCTCAGCCCGGGTGAAAGCACAGGCCGAAGCGGAAGGGCTGGACCGCATATTCACCGAGGCTGGGCTGGAATGGGCGGCGTCGGGCTGTTCGATGTGTGTCGGCATGAACGGCGACCTGGTGGCTGAGGGAAAGCGCTGCGCCTCCTCGACCAACCGCAATTTTCGGGGCCGTCAGGGGCGCGGCGCACGCACGCATCTGATGTCTCCAGCGATGGTGGCGGCAGCGGCCGTGACCGGCACGATCACCGATGTCCGACCATTCCTGCAGGGCAGGGCGGCGTGATGGCGGGGTGGAGCGCGCATACCGGGCACGCGGTCGCTTTGGTGGGCGACAATATCGATACCGATCAGCTGATCCCTGCGCGGTTCATGTCGGTTCCTCGCAGTGAGGGGTATGGGCCATATCTGCTGCACGACATGCGGCGGGACGAGAATGAAAACCTGCACCCGGATTTCCCGCTGAACCGGCACACAGGCATCAGCATTCTTGTTGCGGGGCAGAATTTCGGCAGCGGGTCGTCGCGTGAGGCGGCGGTTTATGCGTTGGTCGATGCCGGGATACGCGCGATCATCGCGCCCAGTTTCGGCGACATCTTTGCCAACAACGCCATCAACAACGGCCTTTTGCCCGCGCGGGTAAGTGCCGCGACGATGACGCAGCTGAACGGCGCACTGACAGATGCCCCCGCGCGGATGTCCATAGACCTGACCAAAGGCCGCGTCACGCTGGGAGAATTCGAGGCGGAATTCGAACTGGATGAGGGCTGGTGCGTCAAGCTGATCAACGGCTGGGACGACATCGATCTGACCCGACAGCACGCACAGGCGATCAGCGCCCACAAGCAAACCCGTAATCAGACCGCGCCATGGGCGTGGCCAACTCTATCCGACTAAGACACGTCGCGCGAAGACGGCGCAACAGGCCACAAGGCCAGGAAAACAAGGGGTGAACTCAGGAAAATGCCCCGGACACAAGTGGAGGAAGACTTATGAAACTGAACGCATTGGCGGGCCTGTTGACTGGGGCCGTGATGGTCGCCGGGGTGGCGAAGGCCGAAGAGACCATCTCGGCCGTGCACGCCTTTCCCGAAACGCTGATCTATACCCAAAGCTTTCTGGATTTCGTGAACAAGGTGAACGAAGCGGGCAAGGGCGTCATCCAGATCGACGTGCGTGGCGGACCCGAGGCCATCGGCATGTTCCAGCAGCCCGATGCGGTGCGGGATGGTATTGTCGACATGGTCTACACGCCGGGTTCGTTCTATGGCGGCGCGCTGCCTGAAAAGGACGCAATGGTTGCGTCGAACCTGACCGCGATTGAGACCCGCCAGAATGGCGGCACCGAGTTGATCGACCAGATCCATCAAGAGAAGATGGGCCTGAAATATCTCGGCTGGTTCGATAGTGGTGTTTGCTACAACCTCTGGACCCGGAATGAGCCCAGCTTTGACGCCGATGGCAACCTTGAGGTCGAAGGGCTGAAGCTGCGCGGCAACAACGTATACAACGCCTTCTTCACGAACTACCTAGGCGCGCAGGTGATCGACCTGCCCACGGGTGAGGTTTATTCGGCCCTGCAACGCGGTGTCGTGGACGCAACGGGCTGGACCCAGATCGGATTGATCGACTTGAAGTGGAACGAATTCCTGAACTACCGGATCGAGCCCTGTTTCTTCTCGACCGATCTGGGCGTTATCGTGAATCTGGAGCGTTGGAACGCGCTGTCGGATGAGGCCAAGACGATCCTTCAGGACGTGGCGATCCAGCACGAGAAAGACAGCGTCGCAGCCCTGCGCAGCAAGCGGGATGAGGATTTCGCTGCTCTGGACGGCGCGGGCATGACCGTTGTCACTCTGGAAGGCGACGCCAAGGCGAACTACCTCGCCGCAGCTCGTGAAAAAACGTGGGAGCGGATGAACAGCCTGATGGCAGAACAGCCGGGCGGCACCGATAATTATGATCGCCTGATTGAGCTGTTCTACGATCTGGATGCAGCAAAATAAGACCAAGGACAGGCCTGCGGATATCCTGTGGGCCTGTCCGCTTGTCGGGGCAATGCAGGCATGACGATGAAAAGGGCCTATGACGCAGTGCTGTTTGGCATGGCCATTCTGGCCGGGCTGTTGCTGGTCTGGCTGATGCTGTCCGTCATTACCTCGGTGCTGATGCGCAATGCAGGGCTGCAGCCGTTTGCGTGGCTTTTCACCTCGGCGGAATACGGGTTGTTGTATATGACCATGCTGGGCGCGCCCTGGCTGGTGCGGGAAAAGGGCCATGTGCATATCGAACTGGTCACGGCTGCCCTGCCACTGCACCTGCGCCGGATTGTCAGCCGTTCGGTCGCGGCGGCCTGTGTGCTGGTCTGTCTGATCCTTGCGTGGCAGGGGGGTGATCTGGTCCTGACCAACATCGAACGCGGGGACTATGATACACGCGCCTATTACTTCCCCCGCTGGATGCTGACCATCGCCTTTCCACTGTCCTTTGGGTTGATGGCGATTGAATTCTCGCGCTTTGTCTTCGGCCCAGACCTGATGCATAGCGGCGAAGCGGGGATACACGAATAATGGAATGGTACGAGGCCCTTGCCCTGTTGCTGGGTTCGATCGTGTTCCTGATGGCCATCGGAATGCCCGTGGCGCTGGCCTTTCTGGCTGCGAACATTCTAGGGGCGTGGGTCTTCATGGGCGGTGAGCGCGGGGTGACGCAGCTGCTCAACAATGGGCTGGGGGCGCTGACGAAATACGCCCTGATGCCCATCCCGCTGTTTCTGCTGATGGGGGAGATTTTCTTTCACACCGGCCTTGGCGGGCGGATGTTCAACGCCATCGACAAATTGCTGGGCCGATTGCCCGGGCGGCTCAGCTATGTGACCGTTTTGGGGGGCACGGCCTTTTCCACCCTGTCCGGGTCGTCGATGGGGTCCACCGCGCTGCTGGGGTCGCTGATGGTGCCCGAGATGAAGCGGCGCGGTTACAAATCGCATATGAGCATCGGCCCCATTCTGGGAACAGGCGGACTTGCCATCATCATCCCGCCCTCGGCGCTTGCGGTTTTGCTGGCCACGCTGGCGCAGATCGACGTGGCTGCGTTGCTGATCGCGGGCGTGATCCCCGGCCTCATCCTGGCCGCGTTCTATATCGGAACGATCTGGCTGCAGACCCGGATCGACCCGACCGCTGCGCCCGCCTATGACGTCGAGCCGATGTCCATGGCTTACCGCCTGAAACTGCTGATGACCGAGGTGGTCCCAATGGTCGGGGTCATGGTGGTGATCATCGTCCTGATGATCAAAGGTTTTGTCACCCCGTCCGAGGCGGCTGCATTCGGGGCATTAGGTGTTCTGATCCTTGCCGCCCTTTTCCGCTGCCTCACATGGGAGGCGATGAAGAAATCGGTTATCGGCGCGCTGAAAGTGACACTGATGGCCTACCTGATCGTCTTCGGCTCGGCCACGTTCAGCCAGCTTCTTGCATTTTCCGGCGCATCCCGAGGGTTGGTCAACTGGGCAATTGCGTTCGATCTGGCCCCGCTGGCGATGCTGACGGTGATGTTTGCCGTCCTGCTATTGCTGGGCATGTTCATGGAGCAGATCTCGATCATGCTGCTGACAGTGCCGATCTTCTTCCCGCTGGCCCAAACGCTTGGGTTCGATCCGATTTGGTTCGGCCTGATCATGCTGCTGTCGCTGGAAATCAGCTTCACGACGCCGCCTTTCGGGTTGCTTTTATTCGTGATGAAAGGAGTCGCCCCACCGGGGACCACGATGCGCGAGATCTATACTTCGGCCTTTCCGTTCATCTTCTGCTCGCTCTTTCTGGTGGTTCTGTTGATCGCCTTCCCCGGGCTCGCGTTGTTCCTGCCGTCTTTATGAGGCATCCCGGTTGTGTGGCTCAGACGTAGAAGACCGGTCGCGACCTGCAGAGATCAACGAGCTACCCGAAATAGCCCGCACCTGGGCACAACAAGCCTGCGGGTTTTGCTCGGCGGTTTGGCAATGCGACCTCGGCGAGAAAGGCAGTGAACAAAACGGGTGTCTTTCCACCTCCTGTTCAAAGAGATAGCCCTAAAGCAGACGGTCTTGGCACAACACGACGAGATCTTGCTGAGGTGATCGGCTCACTTGGATAGAGAACAGATCACCTGCGACCTCCTGTGTTTGCCGCAGAAACTCGGGGCCAGGATATTCTTTAGGTCGGAATGTATCCGGTGTTATCCCAGCGCCGCTTGTATTCTATTCTGAGCACGCTTTATCCCTGCAATTACATGGTTTTGACCACGCACCAGTTCAGTTCGTGAAAACCCAAGAAGCTTTTCGGGTCTGGTGGCAATCTTCGTCGCTTCTTCCAGCGCGGGAAGGGGTGGAATGGTTAAGGCCGGATCGTGCCGGAACCGGTCTGAGCGGTTGAAATTCAGCGGAACCAGAATACGAGCGAGGTCCTGAATAGCCGCATTGGCCGCCGCTTCGGGGATGCTGCTAGCTTGCGTCCGGTCGTAGAACGCCTCAAGATCGGCCAGCAACGCATCGGCGGCGGTGGCTGTTGCGGACAGGTCGAAGCACTCGCCCGCCTGCGTCTGATAATCCGCGACCGTAGCCTGAAACTCACGCGCGGTGGCGCGCCAGTCCATCGGCAGGATACCCGCATTTGCATTGCGGAAGACGGCCAGCAGATAGACCTTGATGTCGCGCAGCAGAATGTCTTTGTCCGCAATCTCCAACGTGTCGTTTTCAGTGTGCCACGCGATGTTCATACCGCAGCCGCCCACGGCATAGTAGCCAAGCTCTTCCCGGTGGGCGTCTGTCATGGCTGACGACAGCATAAGGTAGCTGGAGATGCCGATATTGTTGAACGAGTAATCCCCGGCCCGATGCGGACGTTCGGATTGCAGCGTTTTACCCGCGACATCCTGAATGACCCCGGCCAGAAAATCATGCGCCTCGGACATGACCGAGACATGGATGAACTCGGTCGCCCACCGGCAGCCGGGGCTGTCGCAATTCACCTGCGCCACGCAATTCTCGTCAAGATCCAGCGCGAAAGTATCCGAATACCAGGTCGATCCGGCATAGCGCCCTGTCGAATGCCCGGGCCACCAGCAGATTTTGACCGTGCGCCGCAGCTTGTCGCGATTGGCCCAAAGCACTCGCGCGACCTCCAACATTGTAGCATCGCCTGTGGCGTTGTCGCCGACGCCCACATCCCAACTGTCCAGATGGCCGTGCAGCAGGACGTATTTGTCCGGCTCTTCGGTGCCCGGAATGGTGACCTCGGGCAGTTTTGAGCGGAACCACCCCTCTTCCATCTCGGTAAAGATCGTGGCCTCGCCTCCGGCTTTGGCAAGCTCGATCAACGCTTTGCCGCTTTCCATATTCACCGCTGCCGCAGGGATCGCCGGTTTGCGGTGCAGATCGCTGGCACTCGGAATGCCCCAGATCGTGGTGCAGATCCCCCAGTGGATGTCGACGCCGGGGTTGATCGCGATCACCCCCACCGCCCCACAGCCTTCCATCAGCGAGATGATGGCGGGGCTGGCAAAGCCTTCGGTCAAAACAATCTTGCCGCGCACGCGGGTTTCCATCTCAGGCCCGGCCTCAAGCTGACTTTCAAAGGCGTCTTCCTCGTCCAAATTCGTGGTGCCACGGATATAGACCAGCGGGCCGCTGAACCCGCCCGGCGCATTGGCGCTGAAGGCAGGCGGCTTGGCGCGATAGGTGACGCCCGCGGCCTCAACCCGGGCTTCGCCGGGCAGGCTGAGAAACAGGTCAGGCTCGTGCACCTTGACCTCGACCCCGTGTTTGGTCAGCCGGCCCACGACCTCATCCATGCCGCGATTGACGTCGTCGGGATGTTCCCGCTTGAACGTTGCGAAGCTTTCGACCAGAGCCCAGGGTTCATCGGTTGTGACTTGATCCAGCAATGCGGCTTCTTGGGGGGTCATGGGGCTCTCCGATGTTTTATTCAGTGAAACGCTGTAGCAATGATTAAAACATAAACCGACAAATTGATTCCACGCAAGGCTCGTGCCTGTACGTCTTGGAATGCAGAAATCCGCCTTCGCCCGGATATTCTGTCAGGTTTTTGATCAGCCCAAAGTCAGTTTTTCGGAAATCTCGTTGGCCGCTGTGACGGCTTTTTCGATGTATGTCGCTCGCCGGACCTCATCCAATCGGACAGAGGCACCAGCCACCGAAATTCCGGCGATGATCTCACCGGCGCTGTTGCGGATCGGGGCAGCGACCGAGAAGGCCCCGTCATCCAGATCATTGATCGCCACGTTATACCCATTGGCCCGGATCAGCAGCAAAACCTCGCGCAGCCGCTCGGGGTCGGTGATCGTATGTGGGCTGAACCGTTCAAGGTCACTGGCCAGAACACTGTCACGGATGCTGGGTTCGGCATAGGCCAGCAGCAGCATCGAGGCACCCCCGGCGTGCAACGGCCCGCGCCGCCCCAACTGTGCAAAAAGCCTTATACTATGGAGTCCTTCACGCGTTGCAATGGCGACCGACGCGGTCGCCTCTCGGATCACGAGATTGACGTTTTCACCTGTGTCGTCGCGCAAGGCGTCCATCACCGGGCGGGCGACCTGCAACAGCGCGCCCTCCCGCCCAACGCGCTCTCCTAACAGCGCGACGCGATAACCCAGCGAGTAAATTGCCCGTTCCTCGTCGCGCTGGACGTAACCATCTTCTTCCAGCGTTTGCAAAAGGCGAAAGACAATTGACTTGGTCAGACCAAGCTGCTCTGCCAAAGCCGTTGCACCGATCCCCGGCGTTTCGGCCAGAGCTTCCATCACACGCAAGGCTCGGGCCACCGCATCGATCCGGTAAGATTTTCGCTCGGGGGCCGCTTCGGTGGTTTCTTGCGACATCGGTGACTTTGACTCTCTTGCTTTTAAACGAATCTGTGTTTTACTGACTGAACGATAGCAAACCTGTTTCATTGAGTAAAACACTAATCGCCCACGGCCTCGGCTTAATCGGGCGTCCATAAGAAAAGGTGTTGCGCATTTGGCGGCAGGCAACGACCGCCGCGATCTAAACTGCCCGCGTGCCCCGTGGGCTAACCAACGGGAGAACGACCTTGAAGACTCTTGTTACAGCTGCTGCCGGACTTGCTGTCTCAGCATCGCTCTGGGCGGCAAGTGCCAGCGCACAGGATCAAATCCGAACCATCGAATTGTTGACCCGCCCGCAGGCGGCACAGCCTGCCGAGTTTCAGGCAATCCAGCTGATCGCGCAGGAATGGCGCAAGCTGGGATTGGACGTGAATGTCAACGTGATGCCGTGGTCACAAATGGCCGATGCCGTCTGGTATAACCGCGATGATTGGGACGTGACCGCGTGGCAGATGACCGGACGGCCGGAACGGTCCGACCCGGATGAGATCATCTATAACCTGTTCCACTCCTCCACAGCCGAGAACGGGTATAACTTCATCGGCTACAAGAACCCCGAATATGACGCGCTAGTGGAAGAACAACGGGTAACCGTGGACCCCGAAGCGCGGCAGAAGCTGGTGCTGAAAGCACAGGAAATTCTGGACGCAGATCAGCCCAACATGATGCTGGTCCATCCCCAGCAAGCCTTTGCCTTTGACAAAAACGTCTTCGATCCGGCCTCGGTCGTGGATCAGTCCGGTATTGGCATCCGTAGCTACTGGACATGGCTGGGGTTGACGCCTACGGGCGATCAGAAAGACATCATCGTTAACAGCTCGGACAACGTGATTGCGGTCAACCCGCTTTACATCTCGGGCGTGACCGACAACTGGCTGACCGAACTGATCTATGACCGTCTATTCCGCGTAGGCCCTGATGGCCTGCCGCAGCCCTGGGCGGCGGAAAGCTTTGAATGGCGCGACGACACCACCATCGCAGTCACGCTGCGCGATGGGCTGAACTTCCATGATGGCAAGCCGGTTACCGTCGATGACGTGGTCTTTTCCTATGAGGCGACCACGGGCGGCGAGGCCCCAATGTACGCCCCGTTCGGCAGCAATGTCGCCGGTGTAGCGGTCGAAGGTGACAACACGATTGTCTTCTCGCTGAATACGCCGTCAGCCTCGTTCCTGACCTCCAGCCTGGCCAAGATCAACATCATCCCGAAACATGTGTGGGAGCCCATTCTGGCGGATCTGGCCACCAAGGACGAGAACGCGGAAAGCTATCAGGAAGATGTTCCGATCGGGTCCGGGGCCTATAAGTTTGTGCGCTGGCTGCCCAACGAAGAAATCGTGCTTGAGGCCAATGCCGACCACTTCAATGCCCCAAAGGCCGAACGCTTTATCCTGCGTCTGGTGCCGAATGCCGAGGCCGCGCTGGGTATGCTGCGCTCGGGTGAGCTGAACTTCCTGACCGATTTCCAGGGCGATCCGCAGGTCCTGCTGGATGCGGCTGAACAGGATGGCGATCTTGAGGTGGTTTCGACCGTCGATATCGGTTTCCGCTATGTCGCCTTCAACCTGCGCCGCCCGCCGTTCAACGATCCGGCCTTCCGCCGTGCGTTGTCTGCGGCTGTTGATCGCCGTCTGATCGTGAACGCGGCCTTCAAGAAGTTCGCCGTGCCGTCTAACTCGGTCGTCTCGCCGGCGCTGGAATACTGGCATGCCGAAGACGTGGTGAACGGGTTCAAGGCAGGCAGCGATGTGGCCAAATCGATCCTGGAAGAGGCCGGTTATGGCGGCATCGGGGATCGGCTGACCTATCCCGATGGTGTCAAGGAAACACTCGCGGATTAACGCCCGTCGGGCTGGCGCGGCGGGCAATCGCCGCGCCCCACTTCTCACCAACACAACCAACCCTCCGGGGTCCTTTCAGGACAGAGATGAACACTCTCAAGCCTTTCCTCATTCGCACGCTGCAACTGATGCTGGTCCTCTGGGCGGTCGTGACGATCCTGTTCCTGATGTTCCGCCTGATGCCCGGCAATCCGCTGGCGGCTTATATCGACCCGACCTTTACCGCCGAACAGCAAGAGGCGCTGATCCGTCAGTTCGGCCTGGATAAACCCCTGTGGCAGCAGTATTTCACCTACCTGGGTAATCTATTGCAGGGTGAGCTTGGCTATTCCTTCCGCTATCGCAGCCCCGTCTCAGAACGGATTATGCTGCTTTTGCCGAATACGCTTATCCTGACATTTTCCTCGCTGATCGTGGCCTATACTTTTGGCATCCTCGCCGGAGCGTGGCTGGCATGGAAACGCAATTCGCGGTTTGAGGCTGCGGCCCTGCCTGCGGTTCTGGCCACCCGTGCGATGCCCGAATTCTGGCTGGGCATGGTGCTTCTGGCGATCTTTTCTTTTTCGCTGGGCTGGTTCCCCGCAGGCGGCACGCGGTCTGCAGGCACCAGCTATGACAGCCTGTGGCAGCTTTATACCTCGACCAATTTCCTGTCGCACCTGTTCCTGCCGATGATGACGCTGGCGATCTACTCGCAAGGGCTGCCACTGCTGCTGATGCGATCAAACATGCTGGATGTGATGAAAGAGGATTTCGTCACCATGGCCAAGATCAAAGGGCTTTCGCCCTCCGCCGTTGTGATCCGGCACGGCGCCCGGAACGCTCTGCTGCCAGTGATGACCTCATTCGCCATTGCGGTGGGCTATCAGCTGCAAGGCAACGTGGTGGTCGAAAGCGTTTTCTCATGGCCCGGTCTGGGGCGAGAGCTGGTGAATGCGGTTGCGGCTTCGGACTACCCGCTGGCGCAGGGGGCGTTCCTGATGATCGCAATTGTGGTCATCATCATGAACCTGATTGCCGATCTGCTCTACACCTTCCTGGACCCGAGGATTTCTCATGCCTGATGCAACCATCAAGGCGGCCCCCTCGGGCATCGCGCGGGTATTCGAGGCGATCAAGCTGCCGGTGGGCGATCCTTTTGCCCTTGCCGGTCTACTGATCTATGCGCTGTTCATCGTCACCGCCTTGGCCGCGCCGATCATCGCGCCGTATGACCCGACTGAGATCCTCTACACCGAAGACTTTGACCTCGCCTCGGACCTTTTGCCGGGCGAACAGGGACATATTCTGGGCACCACGTCATTGGGCCGCGATATTTTTTCTCAGATCGTCTGGGGGGCCAGATCGGCATTGCTTGTGGGCTTCACAGCGGCGTTCATGGTGGCGTTCATCGGCTCGGTCGTGGGGTTGCTGGCCGGGTATTTCGGAGGCCGCGTTGACGCCTTCCTGATGCGGCTGGCCGATGTGGCGTTTGGCATCCCGTTCCTGCCCTTCGTCATCGTGATCTCGGCCTTTTCCGAGCCATCGATCTGGAACACTGTCATCGCCATGGCGCTGGTGCTGTGGCGGGACACGGGCCGGGTGATCCGCTCGCAAGTCCTGTCGCTGCGCTCGCGCGGATATGTCGAGGCCGCGCGTGTCGTCGGGTCCTCGGACCTGAAAATAATCCTGCGCCACATCACCCCCAATATTCTGCCGCTGAGCTTTCTTTATGGCTCCATCGCCATCGGCTGGGCCATCCTGACCGAGGCATCAATCAGCTTTCTGGGTTTCGGCGACCCGGATGCGATCAGCTGGGGTTTCATGCTGCAGGACGCATTTGCCAGCCAGGCTTTGGCGCGGCAGGCCTATCACTGGTTCATCCCGCCGGGGCTGGCGATCATCCTTGTGGTAAGCGCCGGTTTCTTCATCTCGCGCGGGTATGAAAACCTGCTGTTCCCAAAGCTGGGGCGCTGACGATGGCAGACATGCTTCTTTCCATCCAAGATCTGTCGATTGCCTATCAGGTGGGCGCGCTGGATGTGGTCGCGGTCAGCGAGGCGTCTTTCGACGTCCCGCAAGGGGCCATCGTGGGTCTGGTCGGGGAATCGGGCTGCGGCAAGACCACCATGGCCCGTGCCCTGACCCGTGTGATTGCCGACAACGCGCGCATCGCGGGCGGCGCGATGCATTTCGACGGCCAAGACCTCGCCGCGATTTCCGAGCGTGACATGAACGCCCTGCGCTGGCGCGATATTTCGTTCATTCCGCAATCGGCGATGAACTCGCTCGATCCGGTGTATCGCGTGGAATATCAGATCATGGAGGTGCTGCGCGACCGGGGCGGCATGAGCAAATCACAGGCCCGCGCGCGGGCCGTTGAGCTGTTCGAGATGGTTGGCATCGACCCAGGCCGCCTGCGCGACTTTCCGCATCAGTTCTCGGGTGGGATGCGGCAACGCGCGGCCATTGCGCTGGCTTTGGCGCTGAATCCGAAACTGGTGGTGGCGGATGAGCCGGTGACGGCGCTGGACGTCATCATTCAACGCCAGATTCTGGACCAGTTGCGCAGCCTGCAACGTGACCTTGGCCTGTCTGTCATCATGGTGACGCATGATATCTCGGTTGTGGCCTATATCTGCGACCGTACGGTGGTGATGTATGCGGGCAAGGTCGTTGAAAACTGCGACACCGCGACCCTGCTGAACGAACCGCTGCACCCATATACGATGGGGCTGAAAAACGCGTTTCCCGATTTGCAATCCGCCGGAACCGGCGTTTTAACCCCCATCGCAGGCAGCCCGCCAGACCTGATCGATCCACCCAAAGGTTGCCGCTTTGCCCCGCGCTGTCCCTTTGCCACCGAACTGTGTCGCAGCACCGAGCCACCGCTGACCGAAGCCGCGCCCGACCATCATGTCGCCTGCCACCGTGCCGATGAGGCCGCCGCCCTGCGTGAAACGGCCCGCAACCCCTCGACCTGGGGGACAGCTGCATGACCGAGACGATGATCGAAATGGAGAATGCGCAGCTTCACTACAAGATCGGCAACGCGATCTCGGCGATGATGGGGTTGCCCTCGACCGTGAAGGCTGTGGATGGCGTGACGCTGACCCTGAAGAAAGGCGAAAGCGTCGGGCTGCTGGGTGAATCGGGCTGTGGCAAGACCTCGATGGGTCGCATCCTTGTGCGGTTGGAGGAGGTCACGGGTGGCTCGGCCCGGTTTGACGGGCAAGAGATCAAGGATCTGTCGGGTGATGAGCTGCGCGCTTTTCGCAGTCGGTCGCAGATGATCTTCCAGAACCCGTTCGACGCGGTGAACCCCCGCTATTCGATCCGAAAGACGCTCGAAGAACCGCTGGCCAACGCCCGCATTCCGCGTGATGAATGGCACAGCCGCGTCATCGACGCGCTAGAGCTTGTTGGGCTGGGCGATCCGGAACAGTTTCTCGAACGCTATCCGCATCAACTTTCGGGCGGGCAGCTACAGCGCGTCGTCATGGCACGCGCGCTGATCCTGGAACCGGAATTTGTTGTCGCGGATGAACCCGTCTCGATGCTGGATGTGTCGGTGCGCGCGGGCGTGCTGAACGTGTTCCGCGATGTGCGCGACCGGCTGGGGTTGACGGCGATCTATATCAGTCACGATCTGGCGCTGGTACGCTATGTCTGTGACCGCACCATTGTCATGTATCTGGGCCGGATCATGGAGGACGGCCCGACCGAAGACATCGTGCATGCGCCGCTGCACCCTTATAGTCAGGCGCTGGTTGCGGCGGTGCCCACGCCGCATGTCGATCAAAGCCACGATCCCCTGCCCATCGGCGGCGGGGCGCCGGACCCGCGCAATCCGCCCTCGGGCTGCGTGTTCCGCGACCGATGCCCCCGCGCGCAAACCCGATGCGCCGACGAAGTCCCAATGCCCCGCCCCATAGGAACACGCCGCGTCGCGTGCCATTTCGCCGAAGAATGACGCAGCCCGCCACATATACAGGCACGTCCGGTCGGACGGTGCTCACCCTCAGCTTATCAGAAGGGAGATGACCATGAACAAGCCATCACGGCTCAGCCAATCCGCGCTGTGCGATCCGGTCTCGCTCGAAATCATCCGCGGGGCCATTGCCGCCGCGCAATCCGAGATGGAGGCGCTGATCGAGCGCACGGCCATCTCAGCGTTTATTCGCGAAAAGAAGGATTTCTATACGGCATTGTTTGACGGCAATGGCAAGATGGCCGTGGGGTCGATGGTGCCGATCTTTGGCGACATGACCCGGCCTGTGCTGGAGAAGTTCCCGATTGAGACGATGCAGGATGGCGACGTCTATTGGTACAATGACTGCTACGGCTCATACGGTGCGATTTCCCATTCCAACGATCAAGTCCTGCTGGCCCCGGTTTTCCGCGAAGGCCGCGTCTGCGCCTTTGTCATGAGCTGGGCGCATTTCGCCGATATCGGCGGCTTGCGCCCCGGATCGATCAGCCCGGACGCCACCGATATCTTTCAGGAAGGCGTAATGATCCCGGTGACGAAGATGATCGAGGCCGGCCAGGTCAACCAGGCCGTGCTCGACATCTTCCACCGCAATTCCCGCTATCCGGAGCAGAGCGAAGGCGACATGCGCGCATTGATGGCCAGTGTCGAACTAGGCGTGCGTCGGGTCGGCGAAATCCTCGACCGGTTCGGGCCGGACGTGACCGAGGACGCCTTGGCGCAATTGCTGGAACGCACTCGGAATTTGGTGCGGGACAAGATGGCCGAGACCTTCGATTACGGCACCTATTCCTTCACCGATGCGATTGACACTGATGGGCACGGCAACGGCCCATTCCACATGCGCTTCTCGCTGACCCGTGCCAAAGGAGCTGACGGGGCGGATCACTTTACCTTCGATGCCCGCGACACCGATGATCAGGCCCCCGGCCCGATCAATTACCTGATGAACAAAGGCGTGCCCGGCATGGCACTGGGCCTGTTCTATCTGGGGGGCGATCCCAGTCAGGTCTGCAATGCCGGCGGACCCAATGCGCTGGACGAAGTGCTGTTTCGCAAGGGCAGTTTTCTGCAACCGGAATACCCCGCGCCGCTGGGTCTGCGCGGTCTGACCGCGATGCGCATGATCTCGGCCATGTGCGGGTTGTTGAACGCAGGGGGCGGTGAGGCCCCTGCCGCGAACTCGGCCTATGTGGTCAACATCATGCGCGGGAAATACCGGACCGAGGCCGGAACGTTGGAGCCCTACCTGCTGGCCGACGGGATCGGTGTCGGCTACGGCGCGCGCTCGACGGCAGACGGGATTGATGCGGTCTATTTCGTGGCGCAAGAGAACTATCCGGTCGAATTTCTGGAGGCGGGCTATCCGGTGACCATGCGCAGCTATGGTATCGTCGCGGATTCCGGCGGGGCGGGTCGGAATCGGGGCGGGTGCGGCATCGTGCGTGAATACGAAATTCTGGCCGAGGAAACCATGGTCGCCATCCGTATCGACAGCGTCCAGAACCCGCCATGGGGCATTCACGGCGGTAAATCCGGTCGTCATGGCATCGCCATCGTGAACCCGGGCACACCGCAAGAGGTACGCCTCGATCCGCTATCGGACGGCAACATGCTCAAGCGCGGCGACATCCTGCGGATCGAAACCGGGGGCGGTGGGGGCTATGGCCACCCGTTCGACCGACCCGCAGAAACCGTGCTGCAAGACGTGCTGAGCGGGTTTGTCACCGCGCAGGCCGCCCAAGCGGAATATGGCGTGGTGGTCGCGGGCGACGCGCTCGACGTGCAGGCCACGCAGGCCCTGCGCGCCAACCGCCCGGAAACCCGCCGCTTTTACCGACAGGAGTATGTCGATGCCCTCGTCTGATATGTCCTTTGACCCGTCTTTTGCCGTAGCCGTCGATATAGGCGGGACCTTCACGGATATCTCTCTGCTCGACCGCAGTTCGGGCGCGGTGTGGCGGGCCAAGACCGCCTCGGTGCCCAGCGATCCGTCGCAGGCCTTCATGACCGGCGTGAATATGGTGTTGGAGGATGCGGGCATTCGCGCAGCCGACCTATCGCGCGTTCTGCACGGCACGACGGTTGCAACCAACATGATCCTCGAAGGCAAGGGGGCACGCACAGCCCTAGTGACAACCCGCGGGTTCCGCCACGTGCTTGAGATCGGACGGCAAGACATTCCGCGCCACGCCAATCTGTTCACCTGGGTCAAACCGGCGCGGCCCGTTCCGGCAGACCGCATTCACGAGGTCGATGAGCGGATCGGCACGGGCGGTCATGTGGTCGAAAAACTGGACGAAAGCAGCGTGACCGCACTGGTGGACCGCCTGCGCAAGCAACAGGTCGAGGCTGTCGCCATCTGCCTGCTGCACGCCTATGCCAATCCCGCCCATGAAAAACGCGTGGCCGAGCTGTTGCGCGCGGCGCTGCCGGATGTTGCCATCACCTGTTCCACAGATGTCTTGCCCGTGGTGCGGGAATTCGAACGCTCTCTGGCGACCGTGCTGAATGCAAATGTGATGCCGGGGGTGTCGACCTATATCTCGCGTCTTGAAAACCGGCTGAGTGAGGCCGAGGCCAGCTCTCCTCTTTTGCTGATGCAATCCAATGGCGGCGTGGCAGGGACCGGAGCGATCCGCACCGCGCCGGCTCTGACCGCATTGTCCGGCCCTGCCGCTGGCGTGGTGGGCGCAGTAGATGCGGCGGCGGCCTGCGGGATCAAGGATATCATCACCGTGGATATCGGCGGCACATCCGCTGACATCTGCCTGATCCGGGACGGAGAGATCAACCTGACGCAGCAAGGCAAGGTGGGCGAATGGCCTCTGTCGCTGCCGATGGTGGACATGGTGACGATCGGCGCGGGCGGCGGGTCGATTGCGGCCGTCGCGAACAACACGCTGTCGGTCGGGCCCAATTCGGCAGGGGCAAGACCCGGACCTGCGGCTTATGGGCATGGAGGGACCGAGGCGACCGTGACCGACGCCCATGTCGCCTTGGGCAACCTGCCGCAAGCCCTGTTGGGCGGGGCCATGTCTTTGGATCTCGATGCAGCCCAAGCCGCAGTGACCAACAATGTCGCGCGTCCGCTGGGCCTGACACCCGAGGCAGCGGCGCAGGGCATTCTGGCCATCATGAACAACAACATGGTCGGGGCGGTTCGCACTGTTTCGGTCGAAAGGGGGCACGACCCGCGCGATTTCACTCTGGTCCCTTTTGGCGGCGCCGGGCCCCTGCATGGCTGCGCACTGGCCGAACTGCTTGGCATCCGTCAGGTGATGATCCCGGCAGCGCCCGGCCTTCTGTGTGCCGCCGGGCTGTTGGCCGCCGATATGAAGGCCGAATTCACCCGCGCCCTGCCCACGCCCGGCGCGATCAACCAGACCCAGGGTGACAGCATCGTGGCAGAGCTGACCCAAGACGCCACCGCCTGGATGGATCATGAGGGCATCGCCCCGGGTCAGCGCGCCCTGAACGCCCGCGCGCTGTTGCGGTTTCACGGGCAAGGCGGCGAAATCGCAGTTGACTGGGCTGACAGCCCCGAAGAGACCGAAAACCGTTTCCGCGACGCGCACACATCGTTGTACGGATTTGTTCTGGATGCGCCGATTGAACTGGTCACATTGCGGATCGAAGCTGTTGGCCGAACTGACCCGGTCAACAGCCCTTCACTGGCCAAAGCCGACCTGCCGGACGCGCTGCAGACACAAAAGGTGCACTGGCCCGGCGGCATCGCTGAGACGCCGGTTTATGACCGCGCCGCGCTGGGGGCGGAAACCACGATCCACGGCCCGGCCATCCTGACACAACTGGATACGACCGCCCTCATCGCACCCGGCTGGACAGCTTCAGTCCACACCTCGGGCGCGGTGCTGCTTACCAAGGACCCCGCCTGATGCAAGCTTTGTTCGACCACATCGACACCCATGCTGACAGCTTTGTCGTGCGGGTCATGGATTATGTGCGCCATCCTTCCATCTCGGCCCATGACATTGGCATACGCGAGGTGGCGGATATGCTGGTCGGGCATCTGACCGAACTGGGCTTTGACGCCGGACTGGTTGAAACACCGGGCCACCCCTTTGTGCTGGGTCATGCCTCGGTTGACCCTGATAAGCCCACTGTCCTGCTGTATGGCCATTATGACGTGCAGCCGCCCGATCCGCTCGACCAATGGATCAGCCCACCCTTCGAGCCGACTCTCAGAGACGGCCGCATCTGGGCCCGCGGGATCGGAGACAACAAAGGCCAGCATTTTGCCCAGTTGTTGGCGATTGAAACCCATCTTGCCGTCAATGGCACGCTGCCCTGCAACATCATCTTTCTGCTGGAAGGCGAGGAAGAGATCGGCTCCCCCCAGATCGCCGATTTCGTGCGTGAAAATGCGGATCGCCTGCAGGCCGATCTGGTGGTGACGTCGGACGGCCCGCTGCATGAAAGCGGTGCGCCGGTGATTACGTTTGGCGTGCGCGGTGTCGCCTCATTCGATCTGGTTGCCAAGGGGGCCGTGCGTGACGTGCATTCGGGCAATTACGGCGGCGTGGTGCCCAACCCGATCTGGACGCTGGTGCAACTGCTGGCCACAATGAAAGACGCCGAGGGCAATATCACCGTCGAAGGCCTGACCGAACCGGTGATCCCGCCCACCAACCTCGAACGCGATGCGGTGGCGCGTTTGCCGGATGATGAACTGGCCGTGATGGAGGACCTGAAGCTCGACCAGATGGACGGCCCCAGCGACCGGCCCTATTGGGATCGGCTGATGTTCCACCCGACGCTGACGATCAACGGGTTGCATGGCGGCTATGGTGGGCCGGGCAGTAAAACTGTGCTGCCGAACGAAGCCATCGCAAAATGCGACGTGCGGCTGGTTGAGCCGCTGACCCCTGATTACGTCTTCGAACGGATCGAAGCCCACGTCGCGCAACACGCGCCGACTGTTGAAGTTGTTCGGCACAATGGCATGTTGCCTTCAAAAACACCTCTGGACAGCCCTTACTCAAAACCCCTACGGGATGCGATCATCGCCGCGCGCGGCATGGAGCCGCTAATTTATCCGACCGTTGGCGGGTCCCTTCCCGATTATGTCTTTACCAAGATCCTGGGAAAAGACGCTTTTGTCATTCCGTATGCAAACGCAGATGAAGCCAACCACGCACCAAACGAGAATCTGGAGGTGGTAAGGTTTCTGGATGGCATAAAGACCGGCGCGGCCGTTTTGAACGAACTTGGGACGCTGTATCGCGATGGCTTAAAGTGATTACGGACGTTTGCGTAAGGTCAGGTCATGGGTGTCACGCGACAGCTGGAGTTCTCAGTCGCAACTCACAATGGTTCTGCCACAATTTTTTTTGCTGCCCGTCAGATCAAGCGTCGTTTTGACAGCACATGCTTTGTCCCGCGAAGTGAAATATTTGCCAATCACCCTGCAATCGTGCATGTGACTGTCGGAAACTTTAACCCGACTGCAAAACAATTGACTGAGGCATCGCTCAGTAGGTTCAACTGGCCAATCGGAATTGGGTGATAGGGCAACCTGATACCGCACTGTAGACCGTCACAAGAGACGTTCGCTGTCGTCGAGGAGTTAGCAACCTGAAGAACTCTCGGTACATGAACGAAACCGTCTTGTGAAACTCTTCAGTGGCAAGCTGATTGACCGGCGTACATCCCAAGGCCAGCGCCGGCTGCTGTTGAAAGAGTCTTGCCCGTTCCGCCACCGAACCGGTTCCCGACAACTCCTCCAAGGGCTGCACCGCCGAGAATACCCGCAGCACACTGAGCGTCTTGCCGGACCTGAGCCTGTGTTGGCGTTGTTGGTGCTCCGCATGCGGTCAAGAGCATAAAACTGCCTGTAATGCTGATTAACACTAACTTTTTCATCATTGACGCCTCTCAATCTGGCAAATGTGTTACGTGTTTAGGTGGTCTGGGGAAGGTTGTCGTACAAGAGTTCAACCCTCGTATTAAGAAATGTTAATCTGTTCTTAACAAAGGTAACTCAGGGCTAAGTCTCACATTTATTGTTTCGGGGAATTCAGCCAGTTTCTCGGAACTTTTTCAGAAGCACAGAGTAAGGCGACTTGGTTCGGTTCAGTGCCTGTCGGCCCGAGGCCCGCCTTCGTTTATCTCCGGGGCGTTCAAGTGCTGCGTGGACATCCCGCCATTCTCTGAGCTAGTAAAATCTGGAAAAGGCCTAACGCGAATTACGCGCCCGAAACGCCCTCTTTGAGGACACAGCGACAAGACCGAGAGCTGCTCAATGGTTTCAACTCCGGGCGTGCTTCTGCGCATCGCGGCTCAGCCAGAGGGCAGCGGGTGACAAAGGGGCATCCTTCGGGGGGGTGCATCGGGCTTGGCAGATCGCCCTTCAGGACAATGCGTTTGCGTTTGTCGCGCAGAGAGGGGTCCGGTAGCGGGATCGCTGAGATCAGGGCTTCGGTGTAGGGGTGTTTGGGGTCTGAAAAGATCTCTTCTGCGGGGCCTTCCTCGACAATGACCCCGAGATACATGATCGCCACGCGATCAGCTATGTGTCGCACGACAGACAGGTCATGGGCGATGAACAGATAGCTTAGCCCAAGTTCGCGCTGCAACTGCATCAGAAGATTCAGGATCTGGCTTTGGATCGAAACATCCAACGCGGAAACCGGTTCATCGCAGATCACCAGCTTTGGATTCAGGGCCAGTGCGCGCGCAATGACCACGCGTTGCCTTTGCCCGCCCGACAAAGCCCCGGGCCGTCGGTTTCTTTGATCCGGGTTCAGGCCCACCAGAGCCATCAATTCATCAACCCTTGCGTCGATCTTTGTGCGGGCGAACCCGTGAATACTCAGAGGTTCCGCAATGGATTGCGCAATTGTCCGGCGCGGGTTCAGGGCTGATACCGGGTCCTGAAACACCACCTGCATATCGCGCCATACCTGCTGGCGCTGATCCGGGGTCAGATCAGACAGGTTTTTACCGTCAAAGATGATCTTCCCGTGTGTGACCGGCGCCAGCCCCAACACTGCATTGCCGGTTGTCGATTTCCCGCACCCGCTTTCGCCGACAACCGCAAGGGTTTCCTGTTCCTCAATGCGAAGTGACACTCCATCAACCGCTTTGACCACGGCCTTTTGACCCCGCAGTCTTCCTGTACGGACGGGAAAATGAACCTGAAGATCCTGAACAGTCAGCAAGCTCATGACCGGTCTCCGACAGGGTGGTAACAGGCGAACCGATGTGTTTCGCCTTGCAACGCCGGACGCGTCGCGCATGCCGCTGAGGGGCGGTCGCACCGGGTTTGAAAACGGCAGCCCTCGGGCCAGTCCTTGGGGCTGGGAACGTTGCCGGGAATGGCAAACAGCTCTTCCTTTGGGTCATCATCGAGACGCGGAAGTGTTCTGAGCAACATGCGGGTGTAGGGGTGTCTGGAGTTTGCGAAAATCTCATCGACCGGGCCCTGTTCGACCACGCAGCCGCCATACATGACACAGACCCGATCAGCGAGTTCCGCGACAACGCCCATGTCGTGGGTGATCAGCAGAATGGCGGTCTGGGAATCTTTCGTCAGGTCGCGCATGAGTTCTAGGATTTGCGCCTGAATGGTCACGTCCAACGCCGTTGTCGGCTCGTCCGCGATCAAAAGCTGCGGCTGCGAGATCAGGGCCGCCGCAATCATGACACGCTGGCACATGCCGCCTGACAGCTCGGTCGGCAGCTGGCGATAGCGCCGTTCTGGTTCCGGGATGCCGACCTTTCGCAACATCTCGATAGCGCGCTTTCTTGCCTCTGTCGGTGAAGCGCGGCCATGCACGATCAGGCTTTCGGCGACCTGATCGCCTACTGGCACCAGAGGGTTTAGTGAGGACACAGGCTCCTGAAAGATCATCGACAATGCGTTGCCGCGCAGATTGTTCATCGCATCGGTTGACGCCTGTGTCAGATCCACCCCGTCCAGGCTAATTGTGCCCCGGTCTATGGTCAGCCCTTCGCCCAGCAGGCCCATCACCGACAATGCGGTCAGGGACTTGCCCGACCCGCTTTCACCGACCAGTGCAACAACTTCTCCGGCTTTGACATCCAGCGTCACGCCATCAACCAGAGACAGGTCTTCCGCGCGTATTGCCAGATCCTGAACGGTCAGAAGAGTCACTCCGGAGCCTCGCTGCGGACGGCCGTCCATGGGTTGTTGGGATGCACGGCCCCTACATTGGGTTCACCGTCCCGTCCGGCCTGCACCATCGACGGGATAGCGAATTGCACCGGGTACAAACTGTCCTCGGCGATCTGAACCGCGTGGTGCGCTGCCACCGCCGATGCAATGTCGGGCCGGGCGGCGCGGTTGATGACAATCAGCGGTGAACTGGCATCGATACGGGGGGCGTGGAACGCCGCCTCGGGTGTCTCTGACCGGTCGATGATGCGCGACAAAAGCTGCACAAGCGCGGGAAAAATCTGCCGACCGCCCGCCGCGCCAATGGCGATATCCGGACGCCCGTCCTTGGTGGTTATGACCGGCGCCATATTCGCCAACGGCGCGGCACCCGGCGCAATCGAATTGGGCTGGCCGGGGCGCGGGTCGAACCACATCATGCCATTGTTCATCACCATCCCCAACGATGGCGCAACGACCTTGGAGCCGAAACGGGACAGTAGTGTATTGGTCAGCGAAACCATATTCCCCGCCCTATCGATGACCGACAAATGGCTGGTGCAATCCTGCGTTCCGGCAGCATGCCCCATCTGTTTCAGCCGCGTCTCATAGGCGGATCGAATGGCATTTGCGTGCTGCGCTGCGAATTCGGGCTCATCCATATCCCCGAGGTTATAGGCCTGTAACTCTGCAAGAGACGCAAGCAGGCTGGGCCCGCCCGACAATCCCGGAACAGTATGAACAAGCCGGTCCCGGTAGTCTTGCGTGGCAGGAGTGCCCCAACTGGGTTTGTAGGACGCAAGGTCATTCTCGGACAACACGGACCCGATATCATGCATATCCTGAACCAGCTTGCACGCCACTTCGCCGGTGTAGAAATCCTGCGGCCCGGCATCGGCCAGCCGTTTCAGCATCGCGGCTTTGGCTGGCATGGGGATGAACCGGGCCGTGGGGTCGCTTGGGTCAGATACACGCCCGGCCGGGTTCAGAAACAGATCAGCAGAGGCCGCGAATTTTGACAGGCCCGCAGTGTCGATCGCAAAGACCAGATCCGCAAACCAGTCCACGCGCATGCCGCGTTCGGCCAGCGCGATGGACGGAGCCAGAACCTCGGCCCAGCTAAGCGTTCCGTATTTTCGCAATGCTTCGGCCAAACCGGCAACGGCCCCCGGGGTGCAGATGGAGCGCGGGCCGAACAGGTTGCGGTCATCTTTCACCGAAGGCCAGTTGAACCAATCGCCGCCTTCACCCCCGGACAGGGGATAATCGTCCGGCGAAACCGCCATCGGCGCGCGCATATTGAAATCGAGCGTCTCTACGCTGCCATGCGGATCAGCGTGCAGCAGGAACCCGCCCCCGCCAAGGCCCGACAACCAGGGTTCGACAATCGACAGCGCAACGGCGGTTGCGACGGCGGCATCCATCGCGTTGCCCCCGGCTGACAGGATGTCCGCGCCAATCTGCGCCGCCTCATAATGCTGTGCCGCCACCATGCCGCCATGGCTTTGAATCTGAGGTTTTGTAATCGACCAAAGCTGGTGCGATACGGGCGTTTCGGGACGCGTATCCATCACATTACCTTGCTGTTAAACGGTTCGAGGTGGTCTGGCCCGACATGCAGACCGCCTTTTGTGGTCTTGTGGTGTTCCGCAAGATTGCCGCAGGTTGTCACCCAGACATCGGGACGCGCCGCCAGAGTCGACAGAAGGGTTTCCAGCTTTGCAACGCGGTTCGCGCGCCCGGAAATCCAGTCATGGACCGTAAGCATGAAAAACCCTTGCTCGTTAATCTGCGCCTCGGCGTCCTCTTGCCATTGCTGCGCCACTTCGTGATCCGGTCGCGGTGACTTGTCGCCTGCGCCAAGGAACTTGAAAAAGATGGCATCGTCATTGTCCCACCGCACCGGCAATTCGGGAACCCCCGCGATCGTGTAGGGCACGTCCTCGCCCATCAAACTGCTGTCCCACAGATCAAGGCGGGACAATTCCGCCAACATATGCGGGGTCATTTCCCAGGCGGGAGACCTGAAACCGCGCGGGCGTTGGCCGGTCTGGGTTTCGAACAGGTTAAGCGATGCCTCCAACGCGTCGGTGAATTGTTGATCGGATATGTCCCCGACCAATTCGTGGATGTACCCGTGCAAGGCAATTTCCTGTCCCCGTTCCAGAAGGCCAGGCAAAAGATCGGGATGTTCCTCGGCCACGATGCCGGGCACAAAGAAAGTGCCCTGTACGCCAACGCGGTTCAGCATCTCGACAAGGCGTGCCAACCCACGGCGCATCCCGTATCTGCGGTGTTCCAACGCGGCCAGCGTTCGGGGCATTTCGGCCCGATGCTGCCACAGATACGGCGAGGTCGCATCGACATCGACCGTAAAGCAGGCGGCAGCCCGGTACGGCTCGGGCCAGGGGTAAGGATCAGGGGTCCAGATCATAGCGCGCTCTTCTTGTCCTGATAAACATCCATCACCCCGGCCGAGTTGCCGCCATCTACGGCCAGAGAGGTGCCGGTCACATTTTTTGCCGCCCGCGACGCCAGATAAAGGGCGGCTTGTCCGACATCTTCCGGCCCGGTTTCTGTGCCCAGCGGGATGGCTGCCATAACTCGGTCGATGTGTTCCTGCGACAGCGACGACACCGCACTACCGGCAGCGAAACCGGGCTCCAGACAATTCACACGGATACCATATTCGGCCAGTTCAAGCGCAAATCCCTTGGTCATCCGGTCCAGCGCGGTTTTTGACATGCAATAGGTGACCGCCGTGCGCCGCATCTTGCGGGCGGCCCCGGATGAGATGTTGATGAAATTGCCCTGAACTTTTTGCTCGATCATCTGCAAGGCAAATCCCCGCATTAGCGCAAAGGGCGCACGCACGTTGATGTCCATGATACGATCCCAATCCGCGACCTCCATGTCCAGCAGGAATGAGGACGGATAAATGGCGGCGTTGTTCACCACAACATCCGGCGCGCCCCATTCATCCTGCACGCTTTGCAGCAGCGTGTTCAGGCCTTCGTCACTGGTCAGGTCGGCAGCGACGCAAAACCCCTCAAGGCCGTTTGTTGTTTGGTCCGTGGCGCAAATTTGCGCGCCGGCTTGCGCGAACGCATCCACAAGCGCGCTCCCCATGATACCGGCGGCACCGGTCACGACGACGCGTTTGCCTTTGAATTCTGGTCCGAAATCGATCATTTGCCTTCTCCAATACGGTCGCCGAACCTGTCGCCAATCAGATTGGCGCTGAGCACCAGCAGAAACAGCGCCAGGCCGGGAAACATCGCGATCCACCATGCGGTTGCGATATAGTTCCGCCCGGTCGACAGCATCGAGCCCCAGCTTGCGGTCGGGGGTTGTACGCCGAGGCCCAGAAAGGACAACCCGGCCTCAAACAGAACCATCAGGCCGAATTCCAGGGTTGCGACGACCAGCAGCGGACCGATGATATTGGGCAGGATATGGATGGCCAAAACGCGCAGCGGACTGGCCCCCATGGACCGAGAGAGCTTTACGAAAGGTCGTTCTGCAATGGCCAGCGTCTGGCCATAAGCGACCCGCGCATAGCGGGGCCACCGGGTCAGCGCGAGCACCAGAATGACGTTCAGAAATCCCGGTCCCAGCACCGCGACTGTGATGATGGCCAGCAAAATGGCGGGGATCGAAAGGAAGATGTCGACAAGGCGCATCAGAATGGTCTCGGTCCAGCCCCGCAGGTAACCCGCGATCATGCCAACCAGCACTCCGACGATGCCCGACAACAGAACAGACAGGGCGGCAACTGTCAGCGAAACCCGCGCACCGTAAATCAGACGTGAAAGGACATCGCGCCCCAGCTCATCCGACCCCAACAGAAAAACTGTGCCGCTGGTTTCGAAGCCGGGTGGTTTCAACCGGCCCAGAAGGTTCTGGCGATCCGGGTCAAGCGGTGCCAGCCAGGGGGCAAACACAGCGCAGAACACGAGAGCAAGAAACAGGGCCACCGGCCACCATGCCAGCGCGGCTTTGATGTCAAAGGATGCGCGCGTCACGATGTCCCCGCCAGCCGCACCCTTGGGTCGACAACCGAATACAGGATATCCGCCGCAAGGTTGGCAAAGATGGTTACGAAAGCACCCAGAAGGACGATAGCCTGCACAACCAGAAAATCGCGTGAGGCAATGCTCTGCACCGTCAACAGCCCCAGACCGGGCCATGCAAAGACGGTTTCGACAATGACAGCACCGGCCAGCAACTGTGACAGTTCCAGCGCGGTGATCGAGATGATCGGGATCATCGAGTTGCGCAGCAGATGTCGCCGCACAAGACGACCCGTTCGAACCCCGCGTGCGCGCGCGGATCGCACATAGTCCTTTCCAAGTTCATCCAGAACGGCGGCCCGGGTGATCCGCGCATAGGTGGCAAGGGACAATAGCCCAAGCGCGATGGACGGCATGATTAGGTGGGAAAAGGACCCGGTCCCCGAGGATGGCAGCCATTTGAGCCAGACACCAAAAACGAGGATCATCATGATCCCGGACCAGAAGGTCGGCATCGACTGACAGGCCAGCACGAACCACATGATAGCTTTTGAGACCCGCTTGCCCTTGGTCAGCGCCATGATCAAGCCCAGCGGCAATCCGATGCACAGGGCCACTGTGATCGCCCCGGCCGCAAGCTGCAATGTTTTGGGAATGCGGCTGGACAGGATATCCCAGACATCCGCGTTCTGAACAAAACTGCGACCCAGATCGAACCGGGCAAGATCGCTCAGGAATGACAGGTATTGAATGATAAGTGGTCGATCGAGGCCAAGCGTTACCCGCATGGCCTCGATGTCTGCCTCCGTGGCGGTTTCGGGGAGAAGCAGCGCTGTCGGGTCTCCGGAGAGGCGCTGGATGAAGAACACCAGCGTGACCACTCCGAAGGCCGCAATCAGGGCCTGACCGCCTCGGTTAAGCAGAAAGCGCAGCATGCTTATTCGTTGATGCCCATTCGGTTGAGGAACATGCTTTCATTCGCGGTCGGCGTGAAGGACAGGTCCGACGATGCGCCATACAGAACTGCGGCCTGATACATCGGCAGCAGATAGTAGTTGTCGCGCACCATCTGATGCACCTTGTCATAGGCATCCTGTCGGACTTGCGGATCAAGCGAGCCGCGCGCAGTTTCCAACAGGGCATCCAGTTCCGGCACGTTCACACGCGACCATCTGCTGTCCGAATGCAAGGTCGGATAGGCGATCCCGTCCGCGTCCTGACAGGCACATGACCAGCGACCAAAGCTGAGTTCCGAGTTTTCGGCAGGCTCCGAGCGGACGATATCCAGATAGGTCGGCATATCGGTCATGCTGATCGAGACGTTGAAGCCCACATCATTCAGCATCTGTTGCACCGCCTGAACGATGCGCTGGTCGAACACCGGGGCCGTGGCCAGCGTCGCCGGGGTGGCGGCAAGATCGGCCTTGGCGGAAATCAGTTCCTTGGCTTGCTCGGGGTCATATTCGAACAGGGCCAAATCCGGTGAATACCCGAAATGCGCCGGGCTGGACATCTGGGCCATCGGAACTTCGCCTGCCTGCAACAAGCCTTCGGTGATCCCAAGCCGGTCAATCGCCATACTGGCCGCCTTGCGCATTTCCAGATCGTTGAAGGGGGGTTTGTCCAGGTTCAGACCCATATACCCGACACGTTCGGTTGGTGCAGACAGCAGATCAACGTCTGGGTTTGCCTCGATCTGAATACCCGCATCCGCATCGATGCTGACAACCAGATCAGCCGTTCCGGCCAACAGGTCGGCCACACGGGTCGCGGCGTCGGGCACGGCCCGGAACACGGCATTCTCGAAAGGTCCTGCTTCGCCCCAATAATTGTCGTTGCGGTTCAGAGTGACCGACACGCCCCGGTCCCAGGTGTCAAACACATAGGGCCCCGAGCCCACCGGCGCTTCGTTGAAGGCGTCGCGCCCGACCTCTTCCACGATCTTTTGCGGTACGATCGACAGCTTGACCAATTGCGCCAGCAGGGCCGGGTAAGGCTGCGCGGTGGTCAGCACCACTTTGGACCCGTCCACGACCTTTGCATCAGTGATCTGGTTGAACTGACCCAGCTGCGGCGATCCGAATTCGGGATCGGTGATGCGCTTGACCGAAAACACCACGTCTTCGGGCGTCAGGGCCGAGCCATCGTGGAAGGTGACGCCTTCGCGAATGGTCAACTCCAGCTCGGTGTCCGAAAGCTGCTGCCAACCGGTGGCGATCTGTGGCACAATCTGGCCGTCATTGTCCCGCGTGACGAGATTGTCGAAGATGTTGCGATATACATAATAGCTGTCCGGGTTCCACTGTAGATGCGGGTCCAGCGACGACGGCTCGCCCGCCAGATCGATGGTGATATCCCGCGCGAAGGCAGGTGAAGTCAGGGCGGCCATCGCGACAGCACCCAGAAGATGCTTGAGTGAAGGTTTCATAGATCTCTCCTGTTTTGGGCAGTTGGTCTTGTTTTTGATTGCAGTCCCGGACGCATCAACGGCGTCTGGTCTTTCAGCAGTTGACGGGTGAAATAGGCCTCTTGCGCGGCCATCAGGTCTTCGCGGGCACGCTGCACCGCCGCCCCGTCGCCCGCACACAGTGCCCGGATCAGCGCGGGTCCGTCTGTGCGGCGCAGGGGATTTTCCGGGGTGGCTGCGTCGAAGTAATGGGTGATGCGCGCCGTGTGGTGCCATAGCTTGCGCAGGTGGCGCGCGGTGAAAGGATTACTTTGCTCCAGCATGATGCCGTCAATTCGATTGAGGTAATAGTTGGCGGTTCTGACCACGCCCGGCTCGGTCCGGCCTTCGATGGCCGACAGCATATGCCCGATCTGTTCCAGTTCTTCGCAGGCCGCTTTGTCCAGCTTGATATCGGACAGTGAGGGTTCAACAATGCGTCTTGCAGCGATGATCTGCCCGATCAGCGCGCCGGTGATGGGCAGAACCTGCCACCCGGTGCGCGGCTGCGGCGCGGCCCAGCCATCATACCCCAACCGCGCAAGCCCGGACCGTGCGGCGGCCTTGGTCAGACCGAAGCGTTTCATCACATCGGCTTCAGTCACCGTCTCGCTCGGCAGCAGCTCACACCAGATGACCGCATCCAGCAACCGATCCTCGGCAAAGCGAACCTTGCCATCGGGGTTAGGTGTTCCGTCTTCCGAGACGGCAGGGCGGAGCAAGGGCGACGTTGGATCGTACATGGAATTTCAAAATGATGTTATTGACATGTCAAACCTACCTATATGACATTTTTAATCAAACAATTTCTTGAACCGGGGCGACGTGATGTCGAAAAAACGCATATCCATCGCTGGACTCAGCACGCTTTTAGGGCAGAATTTCGCAATCAAAGTCTTGCAAAATCCTGAATTCATTGTCGAAAGCCTGCACGACGATAAATTGAGCGGCACGAATTGTCGTTTGTCCGACATTTGCGACTGGAGCGGGGCGGAGCCCGCTCTGACCCGACTTGATGACCTGCCGTTGCTGCCTGCTGACGCGCCCGCTCAGGCGCCAACGCTGGTTTCGTTCCTGCCAGATTCGGTGGGAGAGCAGATCGAAGCCCGCCATCTTGCAGGCGGCACGCGCGTGATCACCCATTGCGAATACGCACGGCTGTCCGCGCCCTTGCTTATGCCCGGTGTTTCGCAGATCGACAGCGCGCCCGCCCTGGCGGCAACACCCAATTGCACAACGGCAATCTGCGCACCGCCATTGGCCTGTCTGAACCAAGCGTTCAAGGTAGAACGCGCAACCCTCACAACCCTGCAGGCCATCAGCGGAACTGACCTGCCCGGAATGTCGGCTTCCACCATCCATGATCAGGTCGTCGGACACCAGTCTGGCGAGGCAGAAGCGTTGTCGAAAGAGCTGTCAATCCTGTTTGACGGTAGTTTCCCCGTTGATACCTTCGCCACCCGGGTTCCGGTGTGGCGCGGACATACAATCACCATGGCCGTAGACCTGTCCGAAAACCCCGACATCGCGGCGATCGAAACAGTCTTGGACGCTGACCCGGACATCATACTTCAAAAAGCCACAAGGCACCGGAGACAATTCCTGTCCGATGCCCCGCTGACCACGATCGTCAACCTGCGCCGCACGGAGTGCGGTGTTTTGATGGTCTTGGAAGGCGACAATCTTGAAGCCGCCACAGTTGGGGTCATGCTAAAGATACTAGAGCAGCTTTCTTCGTGAAACCGCCTGCGATGTTTGGAATGCGAAATCCGTGGTCCAATCCCGGCTTTTTCTGACCATTGAGCTGTCCCGCTCACCGCCCGTTTAGCAACCGTTCGCCGGTCTTGTTCGACCCCAGCAGTGGCGGATGACCAGACTGCGGAGATTGTGTTGAAAAAGTCTGTTGATTGGTTGGTGTGTCGCTGATTCACTCGTTTTATGAGCGGAGGTGCGGCGATGATGGGACCAAGGCAGGTGG
>NZ_JBQFMP010000019.1:0-65492 GCF_056531905.1 Ruegeria sp. K11 | reverse complement strand
CCCTCGGCCACGTATTTCTCGACGCTCGCGCGGCCAATGCCCTGCCCTGCGGCGGTAATCAGCGCTTTCTTTCCGGCCAGACGGCCCTGTGCTTTGGTCATGTCGTCTCTCGATCTCTGTTCCTCAGAATCAGCGCCGCAATCCCCGGCGCGCTTGCGAGCATTTTGTCTTTGGGCATGTTTGTCTGCTACGGCGCCGCGCCTAACCGTGCAGAGCCTGATTCCTCCGCTTTTCGTTCATACATAAATCATTTATTTATTTATAAATCAACATTGACTTTCCATTCTGAGCTGAGGGATGGTTCAGGAACTCGTTCCAAGCGTTGCAAAGGGAGAAAACTGTGGCTGAAATAGTGGAGAAATGCGGTGCACCAATTCTTGGAAAAGCCTTGATATTATTTAATTTTTATCACCCCAAAGCGAGAGTTTACCGCAAGGTGATATCGCGCGTGCACACTGGATCGGTCACAAAGTGAAATCTATCGATTGGGTAATTCCCCCGAAAATTAGGGGTGTGCGGAAGTAGAATTTTCTCGAAGCTGAATGAGAAGGTTCTGATGAAGAAATCGAAGTACAGCGACGCGTAGATTGTGGCGATCCTGAAGCAGGCAGAGAACGGTTTGCCGGTTGCAGATTCGTGTCGCGAGCATGGAATGAGCACGGCGAACATCTATAAGTGGCGATCCAAATATGGCGGGGTGGATGCCAGCCTGATGGCGCGTATGAAAGAACTTGATGAAGAGAACAAGCGGCTCAAGAAAATGTATGCTGAGAAGAGCATGCAGAACGATCTGCTCAAGGAGGCGCTTGGAGAAAAGTGGCAAGGCAGTCTCAAAGAAAAGAGATGGCCGAATGGGCTGTTCGCTATCGATCAGCCAGCATTGCTTTGGCGTGCCGGGCCTTCAGCATCAACGAGACTTGCAATCGGTATCAGCCGAAGCTCAGTGGTGAAAACGAGTTGATCGCCGATTGGCTGGTCAGGCTGACGACGGCGAAGAAAACGTGGGGCTGGCCATTGAGGTCGACTTCTCTTTACCCTCAGAGCGCGTTGTCCGCACACTGAACCAGATCATTGCATGGCGGGGCAAGACGTTCGCCATTCGCGTGGACAACGTCCTATGTGGAGAAGAACTGGCTGCTTAGACCAGCAGGTCCTGGAGCATCCGCCAATCGAGCGCCTTCTGGAAGTTGCAACGCCCAAAATGCGCCCTGTGACCCGGCGGGCATGGCAATCGGGTTCTGGTGCAAAGCTTCGGCTGTTGACGCGCTTGAGTTCAGCGTGCGGGTGGCTTTCGGTCCCAACTAGTCGAAAGTCCGCTCATGATCTCCTTTAAGGGCGCACAATATCCCAAGGATTTGATCCTCTTTGCTGTATTCTTCTACCTTCGATACGATGTTTCATACCGGGATCTGGAAGAAATCACGTCCGAGCAAGGCGTTGCGGTAGATCACACTACGCTGAACCGTTGGGTGACAAAATACGCTAGTGCAATTGCCGATGTTGCTCGCAGGCCAAAGAGACCGTTCGTCCGCTTCTGGCGAGTGGACGAAACGTATATTAAAGTAAAGGGATCATGGGTTTACCTCTACCGAGCGGTCGACAAACACGGAAAAACTCTCGATTTCATGCTTTCACAACGCCGAAACAAACCGGCCGCTACAAAGTTCTTCGCCCGGATGTTGGAGGTGAATGGTCTACCGCGAAAGATTGTCATCGACAAAAGCGGAGCCAACTCAGCTGGTATCAAGGCGATCAACAAAATGCTGAAAGGCTTTGGCTGCCCGATCCCGATTGAGATGGTGAGGCGGAAATATCTGAACAACATCAAGAAACAAGACCATCGTTTCATCAAAAAACGCATCCGGCCAATGCTAGTGTTCGAGGCGTACGCCTCAGCGGCGGCAACCCTCAATGCAATCGAAGTGGCGCACATGATCCGCAAAGGTCAAATCACACCCGGAGTCTGTCCGTTTCGGCAATTTGTAGAACTGGCGGCATAAGCCGCAGGTTCGGTGTCAACTCTTTGTTCAGTCAGAAGCTTCGCAACAGATCCGTAGCTATTCACTCCCAGCGTTCTTGGGCGTCAACAGTCAAAAGTTTGCGACATATCCGGTTCACTTAGCTTCGAACGGTTGCATATTCGCCTTGCGTTCACATGCGCCGCCCTGTTCAAAAACAAGCTTCCCACACCTATAGGTCCGCGTGACCAAAATCTCTTTTATGCGTTCGGGTGCCAGCAGCGGGTTATGAGACAACACTGTCAAATCGGCCATCTTGCCGGGTTCAATCGATCCGCGTTCGTTTTCGAGAAAGACCTGCCAGGCCGCGTCGATCGTCTGTGCCTTAAGCGCTGACATCACGGAAATCCTCTGATCCTGCCCCAGCAACCGCCCGGAGGCCGTCAGCCGGTTCACCGCGCAATGGGCCAGATGCAGGGGTCGCGTTGGCGTAACCGAAGCGTCATTGTGCAGGGTGAACCGCACACCGAACCGTTCCGCCGATCCGGCGGGGGTCAGGCGGTTGGCGCGTTCGGGGCCCATGATCGTGTCGTAATGCCGATCGCCCCAGAAATGCACATGAGCCGAGAAGAAACTGACCGTCATGCCAAGTCGGGCCATACGCTGTAGCTGATCGTCGCGCAGCACCTGCCCGTGGATGACCGTGTGCCGATGATCGTTGCGCGGGGAGTCGAGTAGTGCAGCCTCAACTGCATCGATGAACATTTCGGCACCGGCGTCGCCGTTGCAATGGCAATGGACCTGAAAGCCAAGCCTGTGCAGTCGAACAACCTCAGACCGGAACAGGTCGGGGTCCATATAGGGCATGCCATTTGGACAATCCGACTTGCGAACGTCGTGATAGGGTTCACTCAGAAATGCAGTTTGTAACTGGAACGAACCATCCGAGAACAGCTTGCGCGGTCCGGTGCGGACATGCGGGGTGTCTTGCCAGTCCACCTCGGCCCGTCCTTCGGACAACGCGGGTTCCAGTTCCGCGATGGGCAACAGCATCAGGCCGATGCCCGGATCACCCTGCGCGGCCAGCGCGGCGAAATGCTCCAGTAACTCGGCATTGACCCAGGCATTCTGGGCAAAGGTCACACCATGTTGCAGATACTCGTCACGGGCGGCGGCGCATCCTTGCAGGAAACGCACACGGTCGATCAGGAAACAGGTCTCGCCCAGCGGTCCCATCGCAGACAGACCTTCGATCAGGCCGGTCAGCTCTCCGGTCTCGGGGTCGCGATCAAAACGCCCTCCGACCGGGTCTGGTGTATGCGCGTCGGCCCCCAGAAACGCCAGCGCGGCCGAGTTCGCAACGCCGTTGTGGCCCGAGGCGTGGATGACCCACACCGGATGATCGCGTGACACCGCATCCAGCTCGGCGCGGGTGGGCATCCGGCGGTCGGCAATGGCGGTGTTGTCGAACAGAACGCCCATGATCCACTCGCCCTTCGGGGTCTGACGGGCGCGGTTGGCCAAACGGCGCAGGGCTGTGGGAATATCCAGACAGTCGCCGCGTGGCGGTGCGGACAGATCCACCCGGAACAGTTCGACAAAGCCGGAATCGGGGAAATGCCCGTGCGGATCGATAAACGCGGGCATCAGGGTTTGTCCCTGCAGATCAACCTCTTGCGTATCCGCAGGCATCCGGGCGCGCAAATCCTCTTCGGCTCCGACCGCAGTGATCTCGCCGCCCCGGGTCAGCACAGCCTCACACTCCGGGTTTTGCGCATCCATGGTCAGGATCGGGCCGTTGAAAAACAGTTTGGCTTCCGGGTTGGTCATTGGGGTCTCGTCATTTCAAAATGGTTTCAGACAGCGCAAACCGTGGCCATCTGCCTGTTCCCAGACGGGGGTCTGCATGCAGATATCGCCGGCCACCGGGCAGCGCTCGCGGAACTCGCAGCCCGAGGGGCGCTTGAGCAAGCTGGGCGGTTCGCCTTTCAGCGCAATTCGCTCCAGCCGCGCGTCGGGGTCGGGTTCGGGGTTGGCCGATAACAGGCAGCGGGTATAGGGGTGGCGGGGGGTGTCAAAGATTGCCTCGGTCGTGCCTTCCTCGACCAGCCGGCCCAGATACATGATGCCCATGCGGTCCGCCACATGGCGCACCACGTTCAGATTGTGGGTGATGATCACCATTGCCAGCCCCAACCGCTCGCGCAGGTCGTTCAGCAGGTTCAGCAATTCGCCCTGAACCGACACATCCAGCCCTGCGGTGGGTTCATCTGCCAGGATCAGGCGCGGTTCCAACGCCAGCGCGCGGGCCACACCAACACGCCGCGCCTGCCCGCCCGACAGCTGGTAAGGGTAGCGATCCGCAAAATCCGCAGGCAGGTTGACCATTTCCAGCAGCCGCCGCGCCTCGGCCCGCAGGTCGCGGTCTTTCAGGCCCTGAATGCGGTAGGGTTCGGTGATCAGACTGCCGATGGTCAGGCGCGGCGATAAGCTGCCAACCGGGTCCTGAAACATCATCGCGATGTCCTTGCGCAGCGGGCGCAGCGCCCGTTCCGGCAGGCCGCGTATTTCCTGCCCGTCAAACCGGACATTGCCAGCCTGCGCCGGGGCCAGCCCTGCAATCGCGCGGATCACCGTGGTCTTGCCCGAACCGCTTTCACCCACCAGCGCATAGGTTTCGCCCTGATCCACGCGAAAGCTGACCCCGGCCAGCACATTGACGCGGCCATAGCTGGTTTGCAGGTTTTCGACCTCAAGCAGGCTCATGTCGCGGTCTCCGCATGGTTCAGCCAGCAAGCGGCCAGATGGCCTTGCTGCACCTGTTCAAGCGGTGGGACGTCGCTGGCGCAGCGTGACATGGCCTGATCGCAGCGGTCACGGAAAATGCAGCCGCCGGGCAGATTAGCCAGATCGGGCACCTCGCCCGGAATAGTCGGCAACACGCGCGCTCGGGTCTTGATATGGCCCGGATCGCAGTCGATCAGACGGCGGGTATAGGGGTGTTTCGGGTGGTGGAAAATTTCACGTACCTCGCCGCTCTCCACAACGGCGCCTGCGTACATCACCACCACCCGATCACACAGCTCTGCGATCACCCCGAGATGGTGCGAGATAAACAGGATCGCGCAGCCGAAATCCTGTTGCAGGTCTTTCAGCCGCTCAATGATCTGCACCTCAAGCGTGGCGTCCAGTGCTGTTGTGGGTTCGTCGGCAATCAGAAGATCGGGTTCTGACATCAGCGCCATGGCAATGGCGATACGCTGCCGCATCCCGCCCGAGAACTCATGTGGGAACTGCGCCAGCCGGGCCTCGGGGTCCGGAATGCCGACGGCACCCAGCATCTTTGCGGCCCGCGCGCGTTTTTCGAATTTCGACGCGCCCGAGCGGTGCTGGATGTCCAGCATCTGCTGCCCGATGGACAGCACCGGGTTGTGGGTCTGCATCGGGTCCTGAAACACGATCGAGATATCGTCACCGCGGAGCGCCCGCATCTGGCGTTCGGATAGCGACAGCAGGTTTTGCCCTTTGAACCGGATTTCGCCCTGCCGGAACCGCGTATTTGGTGCGGTCAGGCGCAGGATCGAAGAAATCAGCGTGGACTTGCCGCAGCCGGATTCGCCGACGATGCCCACGATCTCGCCCGGTTTGATGTCGAACGAGATGTCGCGCAGGGCTTTTAGATCACCCCGGACCGTCTCGTAATCGACACTGAGGCCGTCAATTTCCAGCAAAGGGGTGCTCATCGCTGTTTCCTCAGTTTGGGATCCACCACATCGCGCAGGGACTCGCCCAGAAAGGTAAAACCCAGCGTGGCCAGAATGATCGGCAGGCCACCGGCCACGACCAGCCACGGGGTCTGCCGGATCAATGCGTATCCGTCCTTCAGCAGCGATCCCCAGCTTGGCGTCGGTGGTTTGACCCCCAGACCCAGAAAGGACAGCCCGGCCTCAAGCGCGATCACCGTGGGGATGTCCATCGCCGCCAGAACCGCCAGCACGCCGATGATATTGGGCAGCATATGCACCCCGAGGATGCGGAAGATGCTGGCACCCATCGACCGCTCGGCCAGAATGAACTCGGAATTGCGCAGGGTCAGAGTCTGCGTGCGCGCCACCCGCCCATAAGTGGGGATCGAGGTCGCCATGACCACAAACACCACCGTTTGCAGGCTGGGCCCGACCAGCGCGACCACCGCAAGCGCGAACATCACCGTGGGGAACGAGCGGATGGTGTCAAAGAACAGCATCAGCAGGTTATCCAGCCATTTCGGCCCATAGCCCGCAATCATCCCCAGCGTCAGCCCGATTACCATCGCACCGAATACCGCAGGCAAAGCCACTTTCAGCGCCACCTGCCCGCCCATGATCACCCGGCTGAACGTATCGCGGCCCAGCTGGTCCGTGCCCAGCAGATGCTCGGCCGAGGGGCCTTGCAACCGGTGGGTCACGTTCAGCGCAACCGGGTCATAAGGTACGATCCAAGCTGCAAACAGGGCGCAGAACACGATGGTGCCGACGATGATCAGCCCGGCAAGGCCCAGTGGATCGCGGGCCACCCCGCGCAGAATGGTGGACAGTTCTGATCTCGGTTTGGTCATCCCTGCCCCCTCAGCCTGCCGTCCGCGCCCGCGGGTCCAACCAGGCATTGATCAGATCCGCCAAAGCGGTCGACAGAACAAACAACGCGGTCGACACCAGGACCGAGCCCATGACAATCGGATAGTTCCGCGTGGTAATGGAATCGATCACCAGCTTGCCCAACCCGGGGCGGGCAAACACGATCTCAGCAAACACGGCCGAACTCAGCAGGAATCCCATTCCCACGCCGATCACGGTGACAACCGGCAGGATCGCGATACGCAGGGCATAGACCATGACGATCCGCCGCTCGCGCAGGCCAAAGGCGCGCGCGGTGCGGATATGGCTTTCGCCCAGCACCTCAAGCATCGAGGCGCGCACCAGCCGCGCGATATAGCCGACCCAGCTAAGCCCAATGGCAAAAGCCGGGAGGGCAACGTGGTAAAGCCTGTCGACAAAGCCGTCACCCACTCCGATGGCGGGAAACCACTGTAGGTGGACAGCGAAGACCAGCAACGACAACAAAGCGATCACGAAGGACGGGGCCGCCACGAAGCTGACGGAGACAGCCGCTGCGAACCGGTCGATCAAAGTGTTGGGGTGGGCCGCCGCGTAGGCCCCCATTGCAATCCCCAGCACGGCCGACCACAGGATTGAGGCAAAGATCAGTTCCAGCGTGAACGGCAATTGCTGAAACACGATCTGGGTGACAGGACGACCCGAAAATACGTCAACGCCCAGATCACCCTGCAGCAGGTTGCCATAGAAAATCAGCAACTGGTTCCAGATCGGCTGGTCCAGCCCCAGCTCAGCCGTCAGCCGCGCCTGAAGTTCGGGCGTGGCACGCGGGCCCAGCATGATCTGGACCGGATCGCCGGGCACCGCGCGGATCATCAGAAACATCGCGGTGACGGCAACCACAAGGATCAGGGCCGCAAGGGCGAACCGTCTAAGGACATAAAACGCCATTGCGGCCCCACTTGATCAGGATTTGCCGAAATACCGCAGCAGCGTGGTGCCATCGGGCCGCAATGCAGGTACAATCCGCGAGGTGTGGATGATCGGTGTCGCCTCATGGGTGATGAACCGATACGCACCGCTTTCCTCCATCAGATCCTGCGCGCGTTGGTACATCTCGGCACGCTTGGCCAGATCGGTCTCACGGAAGGCTGCGTCGTGGACGGCATCGAACTCTTCGCTGCGGAAGCGTTCCCAGTTCCAGACACCTGCCTGTTCGGTGGTGAACCATGCGGTCGCGTAATAGGGGTCCGGGGTCATCGAGAACCGGTTCAGGATCAGTTGCAGATTCTCGTTGTCACCACTGGCCCAGAACGCCCCTGATTCCAGTACATTCACCTCAACCGTGATGCCGATTTGACCCAAGGTTGCCTGAATGATCTGCGCAATGGTGCTGTAGGTGGTCTTGTTCAGGATATCCAGCGTCAGGGTCACATTGGTTTCACCGGATTCCGCCAGCAATTCTGCCGCTTTGGCAAAATCGGCCTGCGGTGGCACCAGACTGTTAGTGCGGTTGCCGGTCAGCCCCGGCGCGATGATCCCGGTTGATGGCTCAGCCGCCCCGAAATACGCCGCCTCAAGAATGGTCGGTACGTCGATGGCATGCTGAATCGCCTGCCGCAGCTTCTTGTTTTGCAGCTTGGGGTGATCCATGTTCATGCCCAGCCAGACATAGTACAGCGACGGGTTCTCGATCAGCGTCCCACCATTGGGCACCCCTGCCCGATAACGTTCGACCGAACCCAGCGACACTCGTGTCAAATCCAGTTCACCGGCTTCAAAGGCGATCTCGGCGGTATTTTCATCGTCGATCGGCAGGATTTCTATTGTATCCCAGGCCGGAGCATCCCCTTTCCAATCGGGGTTGCGGGTCAGAACCGTCTTTTCCTTCGGGTTCCAGGCCGACCGCAGATAAGGACCAGACTCTGCCACCGGATCGGTGCCGATACGCCCGCCCGCGGCCTCGACCGCCGCTTTCGACACGATATTGCCGGTGATATAGGGCAACGCAATGGACCAGAGCGGTGCAAACGGATCGTTCAGAACGATGGTTCCTTCCCGTTCGCCCGTCACCTCGACATGGCTGAGCGGGCCCATATCCGGCTTGTTCGGGCTGCCGGTGGCCTCGTCAATAATCCGCTCGAACGAGAACTTCACGTCCTCCGCCGTCATCGCGCCGAACCCGTTGGTAAATCCGATATCATCGCGCAGCGCGAATTTGATATGGGTCGGATCAGCCTGTTCGATCATGGCCGCAGCATCCAGTTGCCAATCCCATTCTGTGCCGGGTTTATACTGGATCAGCTTGTTGTAAATCGGGGCCTGAATCTGTTCGTCACTCTGACCTTCGGAATGCGCCGGGTCCAGCGTCTGCATGTCACGATACGAACGGATGCGCAGAACCCCATCTTCTGCCGCAATCGCCCGCCCCGGCCAAACGCCAGTGAGCGCCGAGCTTGCACCTAATGCGGCGGCCGTTTTCAGAAATCCGCGCCGATCCAGCGGCGCTTGCATCCATTTCATTTTCATGTCGTTCTCCCTTTGGCTTTCCGGGCCGTGCTGTGTGCAGCGTGGGACCAAACCCCGCATCCGCTATTCTGCCGCTTTCTGATTGCATACGCATGACACCCGGTCTCATGCGCAGCTTTAGGGCAAATAACCACGATCGAGGGGCATGTTGAAAGTAAGCGAGTTTATGCTAGTGTATGTATGTTTACGCACAACTGCAGCAACTAGTGTAAGAAGCAAGACCAATGGCCGAGGATTTTTCAAAAAACCTGCGGGCGCTTTGCGCGCGCTTTGCCAGCATATCAGCCGTCTGCCGCGAGATCGGAATCAACCGCCAGCAATTTAACCGGTATTTGAACGGTGGCGGGCTGCCTTCGGCCTTTAACTTGCGCCGTATCGCTGGGTTTTTCAGCATTGCCGAGGCAGAGCTACTGCTGCCTCATGACACGTTTCATGCAAGACATATCCGTCAAAACAAGGTTACGCGCCGTGTTCCGGAACAGCTGATCGGCGACGTGTTTCGGGATCAGGCCCGGGGCCTGCGCCGCTATTTGGGGTTTTATCACGGGCATTTTCGTACTCCCACGTGGGAGGGCGGTATTCTGCGAACCCTGATCTGGCTGCGGGAACAGGATGGTTATGTCGTCACTCACAGTTTTGAACGCGCCACGGATGCCAATGGCAACATCCGACAGCGGACACGTTACTCAGGTCTGGCCGCATATCGCGGCAACCGGATCTACATTTTCGAACGCGCTTTCAGCGATGACGGGTTTTTGTCCGAGACCATTCTTTATCCGGCCCATCGCCAACAGATTGTTCATATCAAGGGATTGACCACGGGCGTGGCGACGCGGCCTCGACTTGCACCGTTTTCGTCCCCGACTATCTGGAAGCGCATCGGCAATGCAACCTCGGCGCGCGATGCGGTCAGCAAAACGGGTGTATATCCGACCGCCAGTTCCAGGATCGAACCCCAGATCAGACGGTTTTTGACAGAGAACGAGGGGACGTTGCTGAGGTGACCGGCTCATTGCGCAGGCATCGAATGCAAACTCTAGGCTTTAACTTCAAACTCAGGAGTCAGTTAATCACATCGTCACAATGCTTGAATTGACGGGCTGCACAGGAGGGGTTAGCTCCAGCCAGAACATCGTAGTACGCTCCCGCCATAATCGAACAAGTACCAGCGACATACACTAGTTCTGAAGGTGTAGACGCCCCCGCCATTCAATGAAACTTGTACGGATCTGGTGATATCAGCGAAATAAAGGTGTGAGCGCGTCCAACGAACTCAAGCTCGCGATGCCTTGCAAGCGGTCGTATAGGTCACCGGCATTTTCATGACCATCTATGCAATCGAGGAATTTCTCTCGTTTTTGCGACTCAGAAAATGGTTCGGTGATGCTGCCTTTTGGATTTCGCCGAACCCGCTCGACCTTTGATCCATCCGTGAGTGTCACGGTCAGGATATGTGGTAGAAAGTCCTCGGCTGCTTCTTCCTCTGCTGTGTAGTGGGTCATCTTTATGCGATCCAGCAGCGGTTCCTCCGCATGGGTCGCCACCCCTTCCGGGGTGAAATCCGTGACGCTCAACCGGCCCGCCCGCACCGCGCGCGCGATGCAATAGGACATCGAAAACCGGGCTTCCATTTCGTTTTCGGGATGCGTGAACGGCATGTTCCGAAAGTTTGCTTTGCGCACTTTGACCGTGATGTCAGCAATGTTCTCGGGGTTGGTCACCCCTTCGTCCCGCAGATCCAGCGCCATGTCGATGGCCATATGGCTTGAGCCGCAACAGGGGAACCGCTTTGGCATGACACCGGCGGTTTCGATATAATGGGGCATGTCTGGGACAATGTCGAGATCGCCGTATCCACGAGGGTCTTTGCCGCCCAAAAGCTCAAGAAACCCCTGCCCGCGTTCAATGATATCAGCGTGCCCGGACAGGCCAGCCCGCGCCAGACGGGCGGCCTCGATAGCATTCTTTGCGCCCATGCCCGCGTGGAATGGTTTGACGGGCGCTCCGAACTGGGCCTTGCTGCCCGAGGCGAAGCTGGTAGCCAACGACATTGCGTGCACGATTTGCGCGCGGTCAAACCCCATCATCGAAGCCACGCCAGCCGCCGTTCCGATGGTGCCGATTGTCGACGTGCTGTGCCAGCCAGCTGTGTAATGAGAGGGGACAACACCCGCACCAATCAGGCCTTGAACCTGCAACGCGACCAGATAGACCTCAACAACCTGTGCGCCGGATGCGTTGAGTTCGTCACCGATTGCCAGCAAAGCCGGAACTGAAACCGCCGAAGCGTGGCTGAGCGCGGGTCGGAAATTGTCGTCGAAATCCAGCGCATGAGCCGCGGTTCCGTTGATTGCAGCGGCAATTGCGGCGTCCGACCGCCCGCCGCCAATGAACCGCGCGGGGCCGTCGCTGGTCGACCCCGACAAATAGGCCTGTCGCACGCTGAGGGTCGCCGGGTCGTCGCGCCCCAGATACATGCATGCAACCGTGTCCGTGATCGCATCGGCTGCGAGGGCACGTTGACGTTCTGTCGATTGGTACGAGACGCACCAATCCGCGATACGTTCCAGAACGGTGCTCATATCAGTTGGGCATGCTGGTCGGGGCCAGCACGTTCTCGACGACCTCGGCAAACCACGCCGCGCCGACGGGCAGAACATCATCGTTGAAATCGTAACGCGGATTGTGCAGCGGCACGGCCGTCTCACCGGGTTTGGTGGTGCCGATCCGGGCAAAGCAACCGGGGCGCGCTTGCGCCAAAAAGGCAAAGTCCTCGCCGCCCATCGCAGGAGGGCGCTTTAGCATCACATTGTCGCCGCCAACAACGGCAATGGCAGCGTCCATGCCAAAATCAGTCGGCGTGTCCGCGTTTATCACGGGCGGATAGCCGCGCCGGTAATCGACGGCAACCTCGGCTCCCATCGTTGCCGCCGCGTTGCGGGCAACCTCGGAAATCAGCCTTTCGAATTCGTCCTGAACCTCGGGTGTCAGGCTGCGGGCGGTGCCTTGCAGTTCGGCCACTTCCGGTATCACATTGCCTGTGGTGCCGGCATGAAACTGCGTCACCGAGATCACGCCGTTTTCCAGTGGATCGATCCGGCGCGAGAGGATCGTCTGCAGAGACAAGGCAACCTGCGCCCCGGCGATCAGAGGGTCAACGGTGTGATGCGGGCGCGCGGCGTGTCCACCCTTGCCTGTGACCTTGATCGAAAACCGGTCGGACGCAGCCATTGTTGGGCCTTTGACCACGCTCATCACACCTTCGGGCAACAAAGGGTCGTTGTGTTGGCCAAACACCATGTCAGCAGGAAATTTCTCGAAGAGACCCGCATCAAGCAGGCTTTTGGCCCCGGCCAGCCCTTCCTCGGCGGGTTGAAAGATCGCATGAACCGTTCCAGAATATCGGCGCGTCTGCGACAGGTATTTCATCGCACCCAACAGCGTCGCGGTATGCCCGTCATGGCCGCAGCCATGCATGACACCCGGCACGGTCGAGGCCCAGGGCGCGTCTCCCTGATCTTCCATCGGCAGCGCGTCCATGTCGGCTCGCAAGGCTACGGCCCGGTTGCCGTCACCTGCGCGCAGAGTTGCGACGATGCCGGTCTCTGTCAGGCGTTCAAACGGGATGCCCCATTCCGTCAAGTGCCGGGCGACGAAGTCCGAGGTCTCGAACTCCCTATACCCCAGCTCGGGGTGGGCATGGAGATGCCGGCGCCAGCTGGTCATTTCACCGGCAAAGGTGGCGATTTCAGAAGGTATGGCCATAAGAAACCTCATGCATGGAAAAGGCCCTGCCCTCTGCCTGTGTGCGATGGCAGAGGGCAGATGCTGTGTTTGGGATCAGTCGTCCTGAATGGCGGCAAGCGCCTTGTTCATCCGGGCTTTTCTAATCCGCATGATGATCATGATCACCGTCAGGATCAGGATCGTCAGCGAAATCGGGCGCTGGAAGATAATCCAGAGGCCGTCATTGGCAAGCAGCTGGGTCTGACGCACCGCACGCTCCATGCCGCCGCCCAGAAGCAGGGCGATCATGAAGGCGGGGATGTTGTAGTTGTAGCGCCGAAACAGATAGCCGAGGACACCGAACAGAACCATGATCCACACGTCGAACAAGGACGAATGCAGCACATAAGCCGACGAGACCGAAATCATCAGGATCAGCGAATAGGTAATCCGCGCAGGCACCGCCAGAATGATCCGCCCGATCATCGGGCTGAACCAGAAACCAACAACAAAGTAGGCGACGATGCAGAACAGCCCGGCACTGAACAACGCATAGATCAGGTTGGCATCTTCGGTGAAGACCTGCGGCCCAACGGTGATGCCGTGGATCAGCATCGCACCGGCCAGCAACGCCGCCTGTGTCGACCCGGGAATACCAAGCGTCAGCAACGGGATCAGGTTCGCGCCGGACGTTGCATTATTGGCTGCCTCGGATGCTGCAACGCCTTTGACTTCACCATTGCCCCATTCATCATCGGGCTTTGCCTGCCGTCTGGCCTCGCCGAAGGACAGGAACGACGCAACCGAGGCTCCGATGCCGGGGAACATACCGACCGAGGCTCCGATGAACATCGACCGCACGATTGTCGGCAGAACCCGTAGATAATCCGCAAAGCCGAAAGTATCGTCGGGTTTGCTGACTTCGTTCTTTTGGTTCTTTTGATCCTTGTGCGAGGTCGCACCAAAATCCCGTACGTCAAAGCGGTGGAACACTTCTCCAACCACAAAGATACCGATCAGCGCCGGAACCAGCGGCAGACCATCCATCAGCGGCAACTGATCAAAGGTCATACGCAGGTTGCCCGAGATCGGGTCGAACCCGACCAAGGCCAGAGTGATGCCGAACAAGGTGCTGATGATACCTTTGATCATCGATTCACCAATGATCGACGAGATCACCACAAAGGCCAGAATATAGATCGTCACCAGCTCGGGCGGACCGATTTTCACGGCGTAAACGGCAAGGTAAGCCGCGCCAAAGATCAGCAGGCATTCCGAGAAGAAGTCGCCCGTTGCCGACGCCGCCGTGGCGGCACGCAACGCCTTTACCGGGTATCCCTTCCGCGCCAGCGGATGACCTTCGATCATGGTCGCAGCCGCGGAAGGGGTCCCGGGAGTGTTGAAGAGAATTCCGGGGATCGAGCCGCCGAAATCCGATGACTTTGAGATCGTATACATCAGGATCAACGCGATCAGCGGATCCAGATAGAACGAAAAGGGCAGAAGCAGAGCAACAGCCGTGGTACCGCTGAGGCCGGGCACGGCACCGACGAGAATACCCGCAACCGAGCCGATGATGGCAACAATCACCGCGCTGGGGCTGGTGATGAACGCCGACATACCTTCCAGGAATGGAGACATATTCTAGGTCCTTTTGATCGGTCTTCGGATGCGTTCAGAACGCAGCAAAGAAATCGCGGCGCCATGTGGGCACCTTGTCGTTCAACCCGGTCGAAATCAGCGCGCCATCGCCTTCGGTGATCCCGAGGACAAAGAAGAACAGAAGGTATGACAACAGGGTGAAACACACCGCAATCGTTGCCTGCTTGCGACCGAATTCTCCGGTAAACAGGCTGACCGCGACAAAGCCCACGATGGTAGTGGCGATGATGTATTCGGCGGTCCAGAAGAGGATCGGATAGGCACAGCCCACCAGCCCAATCAGAACACCGCGCCGTGTCATGAAAGGAAAATAGGCATCCGGGTCCTCGCGCTCTTCCAGACTGGCACGTGCAGCGGGCGACAGGATGACCACGGCCAGCAAGATGACCGACAGGACGATGATGGCCAATGCAAAGGCCACTCCGCTGTCCTGCGCAATTCCGGCCAAGCCACCAACGGACAGCAGATCATACGCGCCCGCCAAAAAAACAACGATCATGAAGAGTCCGAACAGGATCTCGCCATCAAGCCACTTAGGCATCTCTCTCTCCCTATTTCCGTTGACCGAAGGCAGCGTACTGCCTCCGGTCCTGATCAAGATGCTCTTACAGCGAGCCTGCGACCGCGTCGGTCGTCGGGCGCCATGCGTCCATCAGCGTTTTCATGTGCTCATGGGTTTCTGCACCATCCATGAACACGACATTCAGGTTCGCGTTCTTGACTTTTTCCTGCGTCGCCGGGTCATCGATGGCGAATTTGAACGCGGCGGTCAGTTCCTCGATCACCTCGTCGGGGGTGTCTTTGGGGGCAAGCACGAGGTAAGGTGCAGGCATGGCGACGAACTCGGTATTCTGTTCGGCGAAGGACAGCATATCGGGGGCCAGACCATCGCGTTCTTCAGCCATGACACCGATTGCGCTCATGGTGTCGAGGTTGGCCAGATAGTGGTGCGTGCCAACTACGCCAAAGGCCACCTGATCGCCGATGATCGCAGCACGGGCCGGGGCGCCGCCTGCAAACGGGACGTCCTGCACCTTGTCCTGCAGATCATTGGCCAGCAGCCAGCTGGTCATGGCGACATCGGTGATCGAGCCTTTACCGGTATGGGCCCAGCGAAGCTGTTCGCCTGCCGCGTCCGCGTCCAGAATGGCTTGTTTCAGATCGGCAACCGAGTTCAGGTTGCGCGCCTTAGGGGCAACAACGGCCAGGTTCGCCACGGCCACATGCGCCACTGGTTTGAAGTCGTTCAGAACGTCAACGCCGGTTTCCTTGACCATCGTTGCGATCATGGCCGAGCCCGAGATCATCACGACGGTCTGGCCATCAGGCTTTGCAGGTTTGGTGAATTTCAGGCCAATCAACTGGCCCGCACCCGGACGGTTCGCGACGACGATGGGCTGGTTATCCAGCGCTTCGGTCAAAGCCGGCGCAAATATGCGGGACAATGTGTCAAGTCCGCCGCCGGGTTTTGCGCCCACAACGATAGTGACCGGCCCGTTCGGGAAGTTGTCGGCGGCCATTGCCGCACCGGCCATTGCGGCCAGCGCGATTGTCGCGCTTGCGGCTACGCTTTTAAGTGTTCTGTACATGGTGTTCTCCCTTGATTGGTATGCGCAGAATTGAGGTTGAAGTAAGCATCCACAAAGCGGGTCAGCTTATGCAGAATGTCGTCGAAGAAGATCTTGCCTGCCTCGGCACTGAACGGCACGTTTTCACCGTTGATTTTTGCGTCTTCGCTGATGTCCTCAGCATAAACGGGCAGGTTTACGTCGAGATCCTCGAACTTGCCCTGATGCATCGAGACAAGGGGGATTCCGTTCATCTCGCCTTTGCCTTCACGATGCACGTCCTGCTGCGGGGGGCAGTCATCGGGGAACAGATAGCGGCTGAGCGAGCCCATCGGCTCGGTCCCGTGGCCTTTGGCGCGAATACCGAGTTCGGGCTGCGCACGGTTCCACACATCATCGTCGAACTTGCCCCAGACATTAACCGACGGAATGATGATGCCGTGCTTGGCACGCGCCAACCGAAGCTGATTGGCAATGATCCCGGAATTGCCGCCATGCCCGTTCAGAACGAGAATATTCCGAACGCCGTCCCGAATGAGACCGTCCACAATCTCCGAGAATACGGCGGCAAATGTCTCGGCAGACAGGGCGATGCCTGCAGGGGCGTTCTGAAAATAGGTGGCATGACCAAAAGGCAGCGTTGGTACGGTGATGCAACCTGTTTTCTTTGCCAGACGCTTGGCCAGTTCATCGACCAGCCGGTAATCCCCCATGGGCGTAAAACACCCGTGCGGTTCCGTCGACCCAACCGGGATCAGAAAGGGCTTGTCGGCGGCGACGGCTGCGCGGGCGTTCAGAATGGTGGTTGCTGCAAGATCAGTCATTGCGCTGTCTCCACGGTCACGGCGTATTGCGCCACAAGATCGTCGGCACCGGACAAGGCGCCAAGCGTTGCCCCGGCCTTCATGTCCGCACGGCGCTGGGTGCTTGTGTCCTCTTTTGTCGCCGCCGCTTTGGCGAGCTCTGCGGCTTGGGCGCGGGGGATGCAGATCACTCCGCTATCGTCGGCCATGATCAGATCGCCCGCATGAACCACAACGCCGCCACAGTTGACGGGCAGGTTCAGGCTACCTGCGGGGCCGGTCCGACGCGTGGTGATGGGCGAAACACCGTCGGACCAGACCGGAAAGTCATGTTCGCGGATTTCGTCGGGATCGCAGATCGGGCCATCGACAATGGCACCCGCCGCGCCCGCCTGCACCAGCCCATAGGCTACATTGCCACCAAGACAGGCCAAACGGGTATCCCCTGCCCGGTCGATCACGACGATGTCGCCGGGACGCACCCGTCCCGACGCATAATGCAACAGAGTCGAATCCGGCGTGGGCAACCGCAGCGTCACGGCTGTTCCCATGATGCGTTGGTCGGACTGGCGCGGCGTGATGCGGTGATGATCCAGAAAGCCGGTCCAGGTCAGATGACCGACCGTTGCAACCGAAACACCGGACAGCATCGACAAGATTTCGCCGTCGATCTGGTCCGGCATGGGGGCTATGTCGTAGTGTCCAATCATATGTTCGAACATTTCTATTATTTCGATGATCTATAAATTTGTAGCAGAAACATAATTATCGGTCAACAATTTCAAATTCGACTATTTTCTAATGCCCGATCACATGTTAAACACAAGGAATGCGCACAGATATTTTGCCCACCTCCGCGACCTCGACCGCCAAAGAACCGATAACGAACCGAATTTATGATTCGATTCTTGAGGACATCCGGTCGGGAAAGCTTGAACCGGGGCAAAAGCTGAAAGTGCGCGAACTAACATCCGAGTACGGCGGCTCCACCGGATCCTGCCGCGAAGTCCTGAACCGGCTCGCGGGCGAGCGATTCGTGCAAACCAAAGGCATGACCGGTTTCAGCGTCCGCGATCTGTCAGCCGAGGATCTGGTCGAAGTGCTCGATCTACGGGACCAGCTGGAATCGCAGGCCTTCGTTCAGGCGATCCAGCATGGGGATACCGAGTGGGAAGAACGCATGGTTCTGGCGTTTCACAGGCTGGAACGCGAGCGCGCGCGGGAAGGAACCTCGTTGATCGAGCGGGAGTATTTCCACCGGGAATTCCATCTGGCCCTGATCGGCGCACATACCTCGGAATGGCATCAGTTCTTCATTCGGACACTCAGCCTGCATTCCGAACGATACCGCCGGATTCTGCTGCCCAAGAGGATATTCGAACCCGAATACGTCCAATTGGTTGATGAAGAACACGCGCAGATCATGGGTCTGGCGATGGAACGTCGCGCCGAAGAAGCGGCCGCGGCACTGAAGAAACACCGCTCAAGATCCCGAACAGACCTGCTTATCGCACTGGAAGGTCGCTGACCTTGGGCCCGACCTGTCCAAACCCCGCACAAAGTGAAGCCTGACGTATGACCCTGCCCCGTATCGCCCTGATCCATTTCCATCTGGAAAGCAATCGTGCCGCACCGATAACTGCGCGCGCGGATTTTGCCGCTCAACGCCTTGCCATCGGCACAGACTTCGCTCGCGACCTGGCGGAACGACCTGCCCTCGCCTCGGCCGGGATCAGAGGGTTCCAAGAGGATTTCGGGCCGTTTGACCCCGTGCCGGTCTTCGCGGCATTCGCAGGGGCTGGCGGCATGATGGACGGCCCATTCTTCGACGAGTTGTTGCAAGCGGTGCATGACCAGCTTCCGGCCGACGTCGATGGTGTCTATCTGGACGCGCACGGGGCCTGCATCGCAACCAACGACGAAGACCCAGATGGGACTCTGATCTCCCTGATCCGCAAAATTGTCGGGCCGGGTGTCCCGCTGGCGGTGACGCTGGACTTACACGCCCATGTCAGTCCGGCCATGATTGAGGGCGCGGATTTCATCGCCGCGTATCGGACCAATCCTCATGTGGATCAGTTCGAACGGGGACAGGAAGCAGCCGCTGCAATGAAACGGCTGCTGAACGGAGAAAAAACAGGCCGTGCCTTGGTCCGCCTGCCCTTTATTCCGCCGTCGACCACGCAGGATACGACAGGTGGGCCATATGGGCGGCTTATGAACCAAGCGGTGACACAGGCCATCGGCCCGATCTGGAACGTGTCATTATGCGCAGGCTTTTCCGTCGGAGATTCGTCGAAGGCCGGTGTGAATGTCACGGTCACGGCGGATACCTCTGCGATCGCGTTAAAAACCGCGCGCGCTATCGGACAGGCGTTTTGGGACGCGCGCCATGAGTTCCGGATCAACCTGACCTCAATCGACGATTCTGTTCGCCTGATGTCGGATAGGGGCACCGCTCGTATTTATGCAGACGTGGCGGACAACCCGGGCGGCGGAGGTCGCGGCAACACGTTGGCCATATTGCAGGCCATGCTCGACGCAGGGGTTGAAAACGCTCTGGTCGGGATGCTCTTTGACCCCGAGCTCGCCGCCGAGGCAGCGGGACATGGCGAGGGCGTAAGATTTCAAGCCCGGTTCAACCGGTCCGAAGCCGATACGCAATCGGGCCATCTGACAGCCGATGTCGACGTCGTGAAACTGGCCGATGGCCCGGTCGATTGCAGACGTGGCCTTTATGCGGGCGGGCGGCAAGACCTTGGCCAATGCGCCCTTCTGCGGTGCCAGGGTGTGCTGATCATGGTCACAAGCATTCGTCGCCAATTGTGTGAACCCGCATTCGTCGAGCGTTTCGGGCTGAACATCGCCGATTTCAACACAATTGTCGTCAAATCCCGCGGCCATTTTAGGGCCGGTTTCGACGAGTATTTCACGCCTGACCACGTTGTGGAAATCGACGGCCCGGGCCTGACCTCTCCGGAGTTGTCCCGAATAGACTTCAAGAAGACACCGCGCCCTATTTACCCGATTGATCCGGGTGTGGAATGGTCTTCCGAGTCAGAAGAGTGTGTCACCGGAAGAAGCTGACCACCTGCACCCACTTTATTGAATGGTAGAACATGCGCCACTACAGCGGGAAAATCGTTGCACTTTCCATAGGCTTAGTTGGCGCAGGCTTTGCTACGAGCATCGGGTTTCCTCTTCCATGGATGCTGGGATCAATGATCATGGTTACGATTGGCGCAATTGCTGGCGCGCCCGTTCAGGCTCCAATCAAATTGCGAAAGGTCATCATGCCAATCATTGGCGTGATGCTGGGCTCTGGATTTCACCCCGAGATTTTCGAGCAGATTTCTCAATGGGCCGTCACAATCGCCGTCATCCCGATTTTTATCGTGCTGGCGTTTTCAGTTGCTTTCGCCGTGTACACCAAGCTTGGTCAGTTTGATCCTGTCACTGCGTATTTCTCGTCGGCACCTGGCGGATTGAATGACATGATGCTGATCGGTGCGGAAGCCGGAGGTGTCGAACGACGAATTGCGCTGGCTCACGCAAGTCGGGTGCTGATCGTTGTTTCTGTTGTGTCGTTCATATTCTGGTTCTTTTTCGATGTTCGCTCGACGGGTCAAACGTCAAAAAGCGTAGCTTTTGAAGACCTGAATCTAGCCGACTATGGCATACTTATCGCCTGCGCTGTGATCGGTGCCTTGGTTGCCCCGAAGTTGAAACTCCCCGCAGGTCCCGTCATCGGCCCCATGATTCTGTCATCGATCGTGCATCTCACGGGCCTCACCGGAAGCGCTCCACCTACGATGGCCGTCAACCTTGCCCAGCTTGTAATGGGAACCGTTGTCGGATGCAGATTTGTCGGCGTGCCGCTTCGCGAAATATGCCGGGACATCGGTTTGGCCACCATCTCCACAACTGGCATGATGATAGTCGCGGTTCTTTGCGCGTGTTTTGTGACCTGGCAGACAGGTATGGATCTGAAACAGACACTTCTGACGTTTGCGCCTGGCGGATTACCTGAGATGAGTCTGTTGACGCTAGCGATGGGCGCTGATGTGGCGTTTGTCGCAACCGCACATATCATTAGGATTCTTATTGTTATCGCTGCTGCCCCAATTGCATTTCAAATCTTCAAAGCAAAGATCTAACTGACTCAGTGTCAGAATCCTTCGGCATTGGTTTCAACTAGCCAATGACGTACCTATCAAGTTGGACTCTATTCTTCGGTAAGCACAAAGAACCGTCCATACCGTATGCTGACCTCTCGTTGTACTTTCAATCAACGAAAGTAGCTTTGAATAATCGCGACCTAACTTTCAGCCTGCCTTGATGGTCCAGGTGGTCCAGCCAAAAGCCATATCTAACAGCCTCCAACGTTGTCCACGGCGATGAGAAAGACGGCCATTTGGCGGAGCAAAAGTTGTCCACTGTTTGGGTTACCGGTGCCTTGGCAAACCCGCTCCCAAATAGCTGGCGGTTGCCAAGGCGTCTTGGTCCGCCGGGACCAATCTATTCTGTGCCTTAGGAGTTCTGCCGCGCCTTGCTCTGTGCGAAACGACAGCTTCCTCCGTTCGTCTCCAGGATGCTGATATGGTGGGTCAACCGGTCGAGCAAGGCACTGGACGCCGGTTCAACACGTTCGAGGCTGTGCCAGCCGAAACACAGGCATGGCGCGCAATATCGACCATCGTCGGATTCTTCATCAGTCCCTTCCCTAAGAGAATCTCTTTTTAAAACCTTTCAATACGATTTTCTGCGACCCTCCAGACACAATCAAAGCGCCGGATTAGCAGATCATCTGGCGGAGTCGGCGGTTGAGATCATCGACATGAGGCGCAGTTTGCGAAGCTCGAATACCGTGTCCCTGGCATCGGACAGCACCTCAAGATGCGGAGAAGCGTTGTGTTTGTCCCACTCCGCGCGGTTCGCCCAGTTTTCATAATACATAAACTCGGCCGGATCCTCGTTGTCCTGATGCAGCCAATATTCAATACACCCCGGTTCCTGACGGGTAGGTTCTAACAGACCCATCAGGATAGATCTGGTTTCTTCAATCTGACCGTCAATGGCCCGGATATGCGCGACGACCGTTAGCTGTTCCGACATGTTTTTCTCCTGCTCGAAATCGTAACGTTGAATAGTTTGGGATAGCCGTTACAGAACCTGTTCCAGGCGGTCCCGCATGGGGGCCTTGTCGGGACTGACGCCGGTCCAAAGCTCGATGCCATAGCGCCCCTGTTCGATCAGCATGTCCAGCCCGTCGATGGTGCGGCACCCAAGGTCTGCGGCGCGCTTGAGCAAAGGCGTCTGCGGCGGATTGGGCACCACATCGATCACCAGCGCCGAGGACGGAAGGCTGTCAAAATCCAGCGGAACAAGGGCGTCGGCATCCGGATACATGCCAATCGAGGTGGCATTTACGAAAACATCCGTGTCCGCGTCCAGTTGGATGGTGCTGACCAGTGGTCTGAATTCGGCAGTGAGCCCCGTGGTCTGCGCAGTCAGTTCATCGGATTGCAGCCGGGCCAGCAGGTCCTGCCCCCGCGCTGTGTCCCGATTTACGACCGTCAAATGCCGCACACCGGCCAAGGCCAGTTCCACCGCGATGGCGCGGGCCGCGCCGCCTGCGCCCAGCATCGTAACCTTCAGCCCCTGCGGCGACACCACATCCTGCAACGCCCGAACCAAACCGCGCCCATCGGTGTTTTCGCCTATCAGGCGATCCCCCTTGCGCACAACGCAGTTGACTGCACCGATCAATGACGCGGACGGGGCAATCTGATCCAGACAATCCATCACGGCGATCTTGTGCGGCATGGTGCAGTTGAACCCGGCAAACCCCATGGCGCGCAGCCCCTGAACCGCAGCGGCCAGCCCGTTTTCATCGACCTCCAGCGTCAGATAGCGCCACGGCAGGTCGTGATGGTCAAAGGCCGCCTGCACCATCGGTTCGCTGGGATTGTCCCACACCGGTTTGCCGATCACGCCGACAAGGTCTGTTTTGAATTTCATTCTTCTCTGGCTTCCCGTTGGCGCGATCAGCTACTGCGGCTGCGCGATTTGATGTATGTGTCGAAGGCAACGGCGGCGACGATGATGATGCCGATCACGATCTGCTGCCAGAACGGTTTGACGTTCAGCATGACCAGCCCGTTGAGCAGAACCCCGATCAGTAACGCCCCCGCCGCGGTCCCCAGAACCGAGCCGACGCCGCCAAACAAACTGGTGCCGCCGATGACCACCGAGGCGATCACGCGCAATTCGAACCCGACGCCCGCCACGGCCTCGGCCGAGTTCAGGCGCGCGGACAGGACAAATCCGGCCAGCCCGGCGCAAAAGCCGGTGATTGTGTAGACACTTGCGATGACGAACTTGACGTTGATCCCCGACAGCCGCGCCGCCTCGGGGTTTGCGCCCACGGCGTAGATACTTCGGCCGTAGCGGGTGTAATTCAGAACATACCACGCCAGAATCGTACCGCTGACGAACAGGACCACTGGAACGGGAACGCCCGCAATATCGCCCCTACCCCACCAGCGATATCCCGCGTCAAAGCCGCTGATCGGTCCGCCATCGCCCACCAACAGAGTAATGCCCCGGAACAGCGACATGCCGCCCAACGTCACAACAAAGGGCGGCACGTTGAACACAGTAGTCGTGACCCCTTGCAACAGCCCCGCAAGCGTTCCCACAAGGATGGCCGCCGAAAAGGCCCAGAACCACCACAGCGCCTCCTGATCTCCGCCGCCGAGGGAAAAGGATTCCGTTTGCCCGCCCGTCACAAGCGCCGCGCCGACAATCCCTGCGGCGGCCAGGGTCGAGCCGACCGAAAGGTCGATCCCGGCGGTCAGGATCACGAAGGTCATGCCGATGGCCAAAAGGCCGAAAATTGACACTTCGGTCAAAATGTTCAGGATGTTTCGGGTCGACAGGAACCGCTCATTATACGAGGTGAAGACGATCACCAGCAGCACCAGAAAGATCAGCGGGGCCAGTTTCGCCAGCACGCCCGCCCAGTCAATCGGTCGGGCCTCGTTTTCCTGCTGAACGGCCGCCTTGGCACCGGTGTCTCCTTGTCTGGTGTTGTCGCTCATGGCCGGGCTCCTGCGGAAATTGGGGTCTCGCTCGGCAGGGTCTGCACGGGCGTCATGCTTTGCATCAGGGTTTCTTCGGTCGCATCCTCGCGCCGGAACTCACCGGTGATCCGGCCCTCGGACATGGTCAGAATCCGGTCCGAGACGGTCAGGATTTCCGGCAGTTCCGAGGAAATCACGATCACCGCCGTGCCCCGGTCGGCAAGGTCAAACAGAATGTCATGAACCTGCGCCTTGGATCGCACGTCGATCCCGCGGGTCGGCTCATCCACGATCAGGATTTTGGGGGCCTTGGCCAGCCAGCGGGCGATCAGGGCCTTTTGCTGGTTGCCCCCGGACAGTTTGCCGATCGCCTGCCGCGCGCCCGAGACCTTGATGTCCAGCTTGTCCCTGCTTTCTTCGAAAAGCCGGTTTTCTGCGCCCAGGTCGAGATGTCCGAATTTGCTGGACAGCTCGGCCAAGGACGCGATCGATATATTGTGGTTCACGGGCAGATCCAGAAAGCAGCCCTGTTTCTTGCGGTCCTCTGTTACCAGCCCCAAGCCGGCGTTGATGGCTTGCCGGGGGCTGTCGATCTCGACCGGCTGACCGTCCACAAGAATCTCACCGGACTGACGCCCGTCCGCACCAAACAACATGCGCACCGTTTCCGTGCGCCCCGCCCCCACAAGCCCGGCCACCCCAAGGATTTCACCGTATTTGGCCTGCAACGAGACCTCGTGCACCATCGTGGCGTTGGGATCGCGCAGATTGGGAATGCTGGTCAGGTCACGCGCCTCGAGCGCAACCTCTCCGCCCGTCGCAGCGGTGCGTTTGGCGAAAATATGTGAAAATTCGCGCCCGACCATGGAATGAATCAACCCGTCCTCATCGGTGTCCGTGACGTTGCCGATGTCGACAAGCTGCCCGTCGCGCAGCACGGAGTAGCGGTCGCAAATGCGAAACACCTCGCCCAGACGGTGGGTGACATAGATGACGCTGATATTCTGACGCTTCAGCTCCAATACGATGTCCAAAAGGCGATCCACCTCGGACCCGCTGAGCGCGGCGGTCGGTTCGTCCATGATGATCAGTTTGGAATCAAACGACAAAGCGCGGGCGATTTCGACCATTTGTTGCTCGGCCACGCTCAGGCTGCTCACCAAGCGCGAGGGCGAAATAGTCAGGCCGATCCTGTCCAGCGCCCGTTTTGCATCGCGATGCATCTGACCATGACGGATGCCGAAGGTACCCCTTGGTTCGCGACCCAGAAATATGTTTTCCGCAACCGAGAGCGGCGGGATCAGGCTGAATTCCTGATAGATCGTGACGATCCCGGCCTCACGCGCTTCCAGCGGGGTTTCAACTTGCAAAGCGGCGCCGAACAGCGCGATTTCACCGCTGTCGGCGGGCTGTGCACCGCTGAGGATATTCAACAGGGTGGATTTTCCGGCCCCGTTTTCGCCCAGCAGGGCATGGACTTCGGCCGGCCCCACCTCAAGCGACACACCATCAAGCGCAGTCACGCCGGGAAAGGTTTTAGTCAGGTCGGAGATACTCAGTATCGGGTCTGCCACGATCCGCACCTTGTCAGTTGACGACCGCATGCGGGCGGCGACGCCCGCATGCGGTCTGTGCATTACTTGATTTCACCGTAACGTTCGGCTTCTTCCAGGTTGTCGGCAATAATCATGCGGGGGATGATAAGGTTCACCTGTTCTTTCGGGCGTGTGCCGTCGGTCACAAAGGCATTGACAATCTGCACGGCAGTGCGTGATTGCAGGCCAGGGAACTGGTCGACCGCACCGGCCAGCCCACCTTCGCGCACCGCCAAAAGCGCCTCGGGGCCCGCATCAAAGGCGATGATCTTGACCTTATCTTCTGCTCCAATCGACCGCAGCGCTTCCAGCGCGCCCAAGCCCATTTCGTCATTGGCTGCGACGATGACATCAGGCAACTCAGGCAGACCGGTCAGGATTGCGTTTGTGACACTCAGGCCCTGATCCCGGCTCCAGTTGGCGGTTTGTTCAGCAACGATTTGATACTTATCGCTCAGCGGATCCAGAACATTGTGCAATCCCTGATTTCGGTCAATGGCTGGGCTGGCACCCGGTTGGCCCTGAAGGTTTACGACTTGCGCACCATCGGGGAATTGTTCCACGACCCATTGCCCCTGCGCCTCGCCACCAGCCACATTGTCGGCACCCACATGAGCGAGCAAACCGTCGACATTGTCGACACGACGGTCGATTGTTACGACCGGGATACCTTCGTTCACCGCATCTTCAATAACTGTCGCCAACGCGTTTACATCATTGGGGCTGATGATGATCCCATCAACACCCTGCACAATCGCGTTCTCGACATCCGCTACCTGTTTGGGTGATTCATTACGTCCGTCCGCCTCAATAATAGAGATGTTTCCGATGTTCTGGGCTTCATCATTGATACTGTTTTGCATGTGCACAAAAAACGGAAATTGAAGCGAGGGCATGGACGACATGATCGTCATGTCTTCGGCAACTGCGGGCGCGACACCGCCCACGGCAAGCGCTGTCGCCAAAATCAAACTTTTAACGTTGGAATATTTCATCTGTTTCCTCCTCCGAGTACCGCGACGTTTGAATCGGACGCTGGTCTCATTTTTGACTTTTGCATACAAAAGTTGTAATTTCAAGCTACATGAAGCCTTGGGTTTTTCTTGACTAAACCGGCGTATGAAGACACGCCAATCCAGGGTAGAAACGTGGGAGACCGATTTGGCAGAGTTTAACCCTGGCCCAATGTACGCCCAGATTAGGGATCGGCTTGACGAGGCAATTGCATCTGGAGAGATTCCAGATGGAATGCGCCTGACCGAGTCGACAGTCGCTGATCATTTTGAAGTCAGTCGACAAACTGCGCGAAACGCGCTCCATGAATTGCGGACCCATGGATATGTTCAGTTGCGGCCCGGAAAACGTGGTTTTTTTGTTACGAGTCCTGGATCTGCAGATTCCAAGCAAGATCCGGTAGTGGACCGCAAACAACCGCTTGCGAATATCAGAAAACTCAAGCGCGAGCAAAAGTGGATGGAGCGCTATGACGACATCAAGTCTGAACTCATGGCCGTGGCGAGTACCGGAGAATTCAGAATTGTCCCCTCGAATCTGGCTGAACAGCACAACATCAGCAGAACCGTTTTAAACGATATTCAGTTCAGGTTGATTGCGGACAACATAGTACGCCTAGAGGGGCAAAAATGGATACTGAACCGTTTTGATAAAGAAACCATTGCCGAACAATTTGCGGTTCGGAAGCTGCTTGAACCATATGCCTTGTCCAAAGCGTTTGATCGGATCGACACCACCTTTGTCAACGCCTGCCTGGATCGAACACTGAACGCAAACGCTCAAACCACCGCTTATTCCTCGGAGCAGTTGGAAGAGCTGGAAGCAGACCTTCATGATCGCGTTCTTGCGTTCTGTGGCAACGATTTTCTGATGCATACTCTGCGCAATTGCAGGTTGGTTCACGTTTTCAATAGCTACTATTATCCTCGATACCATTCCGAGATCTTCTTCGCGAAAGAGCATGAAGCCGTTTATCGGGCCATACTGTCAGGTGATCGGGAAGGAGCACAAACAAAATTGATCGACCACCTTGAATTGTCGCGTAAGACCACGATGGATCGTCTGAGCCGATTTTCGGCTGATAATAGCGAAGTCCATATAGGCTATGTCAGACGATTGTAGATCGCTTTAGACACAGATAATCGGACGCCACCAAATTTTTGCATCTCACGCGATCTGCTGATTTAACGCATCATGCAGTGAAGCAACAAACGCGTTTTCGCCCTAGTAATCTAAGGGTGGTCGCAGAGAACCCCTTCTGCAGGTCGCTTATGATGGGAGCGACCAATATCTCAGCGCATCACACGGCCTCAAATCTGCGGCTGCAAAAGCGGCGCGTAGAAGCCTGATCGGCTGCGTTTAGGGCAGTATGTATGAGAAGGATCTGTTGCAAATTTTTGACTGTTGACGCTCATAAATGTTTCGAGTGATTGGATATCGAAATATTGAAGCCGAAAGTCTGTTTTAGGATCTCTTTCAAAGGCGCGTAGTATCCGAAAAACATGATCCTCTTCGCAGTGTTCTTCTATGTCCGATACAGTGTGTCATATCGCGATCTAGAAGAGATCATGCGCGAGCGAGGCGTTGCAGTGGATCACACGACGCTGAACCGCTGGGTGACGCGGTATGCAGGCGCAATCGCTGAAGCGGCGCGTCGTCGAAAGGGACCGTGCGATCGCTCCTGGAGAATGGACGAGACTTACATCAGGGTGAAAGGCAACTGGGTCTATCTCGATAGAGCCGTCGACAAGCACGGCAAGACGCTTGATTTCATGCTTTTCCCGCGACGAAACAAGCCTGCCTCCAAAAAGGTCTTCGCTAGGATGTTGGAGGTCAATGGATTGCCCAGAAAGATTGTCATCGACAAAAGCGGAGCTAACACGGCTGGCATCAAGGCCGTCAACAAAATGCTCAAAGGCTTTGGCTGCCCGATCCTGATCGAGATGGTGAGGCGCAAGTATCTCAATAACATCGTGGAACAAGATCACCGTTTCATCAAGAGGCGCACACGGCCAATGCTGGACTTCAAAGCCTTTGTTTCAGCGGCGGCAACGCTCGACGGCATCGAAGTTGCGCACATGATCCGCAAGGATCAGTTGTCGCCTGGAATCTGCCCGTTTCGTCAATTCTCCGAGATGGCAATCTGAACTTGAAGCGATCTCAGGTCTATTTGTCTGACCTAAAACTTTGCAACTGAACCACTTGCCCATTATGACTTCGCGCATCAGACGAGCAGAGTCTTCAGTTTCGAATTCTCCATCGGGCAGCAGTCTGGTCCTGGTTGGCCCGGGTCTTAGAAAAAAATATGTGATGCCTATTTCAGCTAATTCTGCAACCAATGACTTGGTGACGGCATGTGCGGCAGCTTTCGTCGACTGATAAATGACATTTCCGGGTGCGTCCATCATTGGAAAGGTGCCGACATAACTTCCAAGAGTTACCCCAACCGGGTTTTGCGAGGATTTTAGATTGGCCAGTAGAGCCCGCGTAACAATTGGAGGCCCTAGCAACTGTATTTCTCAGGCTGGTCCGGGACTGTTCTGATCTTCTCTTCCCCTGAATGCTGTTTGTGTGTCGCACGGTGTACATGCACAGCAGAATTTGTAAATTTTGGGCAGGTGCATGTTTCACATAGCCATTGATCGACGGTGCATGATGTCCCAAAAACTTGCTTCAACAAGTATTCAGAATTCAGTCGCGCGAGCCTCTCAACTACAGGCACAGTTCAATTAATTCTGGCCGCCAGCGACGATTTTGACGATCACAGATACATCATCCGCAGCAAATACAGGTTTCTTGCGTGGTTCAGTCTAGTCTCATAGTCTTCAAAGACTAAGCGAACGGCGGTTTTTTATCTTTTGCGCGCAGGGGAAATCAGAATGCCCAGAATGAAAATGGTTGTGCCTTTTGCCCTCTGTCTGGTTCTTGTGCACGCTCTCCCGCACGGAACCTTGGCGCAGGACACACAACCAACCGCCTCTGCCGTGGACGTCGGAGAAGACGAACCGCTTCCTGAGTTTGCAACAGGTTTGACAAATGAAGAGTTGAGGACTCTTGTTGGTCCAATCGCGCTTTATCCAGACACGTTGCTAATTCAGGTTCTGGTCAGCGCTACAGTCCCGTTCGACGTACTGAAAGCTGACCGTTTTCTGCTTGAAAACCCGGATGCGGAACCTCAGGAACTTAGTGATGAAATCGCTGCCCAGAATTGGGACGAAAGCGTGGAAGTTCTGGCACTGGGGTTTCCGGACCTCATCGGTCAGATGGCGGACCATATAGAATGGACCGAAGCCCTTGGAACCGCAATGCTGGCCCAGCAGGATGAAGTGTTGCAAGCCGTGCAGGATCTCCGCGACATCGCATTGGCCAATGGGGCCCTTGAAAGCAATGAGGCGGTCGAAGTGACAGAAGACGAGAATGACAATATCATCATCGTGCCCGCCAATCCCGAGGTGGTCTACGTTCCGCAATACAAGTCTGAAGTTGTCTATGTTTCGCAACCAAGGCCGACCGCGGGTGATGTGATTGCAACCAGTTTGATCATTTGGGGCACCTTCGTTGTGGTCGACGCGATCTTTGGCCCCTCTTACCGATATTGGGGATGCCGAAATTGCTGTGGATGGAGCAGCGGCCGGGTTTACAACAACATCAATATCAACATTGACCGGAATAATAACATCATTGGCAATCGCCCGGGTGAAAGCTGGCGGCCTGGCCCGCAGAAACGGGTTGAAGCCCGCGACCGCATCACCGACCGCAGGAGCCCTAATGGTGCCACGACGCTCCCCGTTAACCGCCCGAACCGGAACGATGATCTTCGCCGCAAATTGTCGAACCGGACGGGTGCCCCAGATATTGCAGATCGCGTTAATCGCGACAATTTGCCGACCGTAAACCGTGGCATCAACGGTACTGGAGCGGAAACGCTGCGTGAACGCAGTCGCGAAGGGCAAGCGTTGACCAGGCCAAACCGAGCGGTGAAGCCTGGTGCGCGTCCTGCCACCAAACCTTCGCTGCCGACCCCGCGTCCAAATACCAGACCAGTGAACAACACGCGCCCCTCGGTCAATCGACCGAGCCAGCGCCCCACTGTAACTCAGCCAGCTAGACGCCCCGCACAATCTCGCCCGCCTGCGTCGCGGGCCCCTGCCGCGAAGAAATCAATTGGCGGAGGCGCAAGGGCCCATTCGACGCGTGGCAAGGCATCCCGCGGCAGCACGCGGCCAAACCGGAGGTAAGGAATATGAGATATCTGTTTCTGACCGGCCTTTTGGCAGCATTCGTCCAATCCGCTTTGGCCGAGACTCCGGTTTACCAGACACCCCAGGATGCCCTGGATCGGTTGGCCGAGGCGTTTGCCCGAGGGTCGGTTGAAGACACGGTTGCAGCAGTTGATTCCAGCGCACTGGACCTGTTTCTGGACCCTGACAATCCGGCCAACATCGCACATCTTGAGGAGCTTGCAGGTCTGCATACCGAAGGCTATCGCTTTGTCCCGCAGGAGAACGGTGTCATCATCGAGCTGGGGAAAGAAGGCTGGCCGCTTGGTATTCCTCTTACCCGCAGGGATGAAGGCTGGGTTTTTGACGTAGATGCGGGACGAGAAGAGTTGCTGTTGCGCCAGATTGGACGCAACGAACTTGCAGTGATTGAAGCACTTGAGGGTTATGTCGCAATCCAGCGCGCGTTCCGCGAGTTTGATCACGATGGCGATGGTGTTCTGGAGTTTGCGTCCCAATTGATTTCAACGCCCGGGACGCGTGACGGCCTTTATTGGCCGGGTGATGACAGCCCGGTAGGTGATATGGTGGCCCGCGCTAGTCTGGACGGTTTTGACGAGGGTCAGGGACCCGAAGCCCCAGAGCCCTTCCGGGGATATTACTTCCGCGTATTGCAGGAACAGGGTCCGAACGCACCGGGTGGTGCGTATTCTTATTTGGTTGATGGCAAGATGTTGGCTGGCCACGCCATGCTTGCAGTTCCCGCGGAATACGGCGTTACCGGCGTAACAACTTTTCTTGTGTCCGAAACCGGTATCGTAATGGAGAAAGACCTGGGTTCAAAGACTGTGGAGACGGCGGTAGGTATTACAAGCTACGATATTGGCAATGGCTGGAGCCCGGCCATAAGCCGACAACCGAATTGAAACGCAAAAGGGAAAGACAATTTCGTTTAAGTCTTAGCTACTGGCGTTCTCAGACAGCCTGAGAAATATAGTTGCTACAAACACAGTGTGGCAGTTTCACAGTTGACAGGCAAATCCTTCCGCCCTGCCTGCGACAACACCTGCAGACCCGAATACTGTCATTCTTCCAGCACAAATTCCTGAACCATTACGTTCATGCCCGCCGTCAGACCCCCGTCGACCGTCAGCCCAATGCCGGTCACATAATCGGCATCGTCTGAGCCCAGATAGGCCACGGCTTTAGCCACGTCCTCAGGGACAGCGACGCGGCCCAGAGGATACCATTTCGATAGCTTCTCAAAAACCTCGGGGTCTTTTTCAAGACGCATGCGCCAGCTTACAGCATCGGTGCGTACCGAACCAGGAAGAACCGCGTTACAACGAATGCCAAACACGCCGTATTCACTTGCAACGGACTGTGTCAAGTTGAGGACCGCCGCCTTGGCTGCGCTGTAGGCCGGGCTGCCGAAATAGCGAATGCCGTTGACCGATGCGATATTGATGATGACACCATCTTTACGCGCCTTCATTGCAGGCGTGACAGCCCGGATGCAATTGTATGGGCCATTCAGGTTCACATCGATCTCGCGTTTCCAAATCTCGACGGCGATCTCATCAAGGCTGCCAGCGAAACTGTAGGCGGCGTTGTTTACCAATACATCGACTTGTCCAAGCGACTTTTCAGTCTCGGCAATTGCAGCCTCCACCTGCGATAAATCCGTGATGTCGGCTTCGACGAAACAGGCCCGCCCACCCGCAGACTGGATGTCTTTTGCTTTTGCCGCGCCGGTTTCCGCGTTGATTTCAAGAACAGCAATCGCTGCCCCTTCCGAGGCAAGCTTGTCAGCGATGGCCGACCCGATCCCGTGCCCGGCACCCGTAACCAAAGCGATCTTGTTTGAATATCTCATGTAACCCTCGCTGATCAGGTCAACGCGGCTTGAATCCAGTCGAGAGATTGCAGCCTGATGTGACCAAAGTTGTAGAATGAAATGGATTGGGCGCCCTGCCCTTTAAGCATTTGAACGGCATCCTTAACCTGCGACGCATTTGTCAGGTTCGGATAGGACGGACGCAGGATGTATCCGACGTTTTTGGCCCCGCAGGAGCGCTCTTGGACATCGACGATATCCTCTTGCATCGCAGAGACACCGTTCTGGTAGCTTGGGATTTCCAGCGCGTCAGCCGCTTGCGATAAACCAGCCAGATCGGACCCTTCGGTCACGCATAGCTCATTCGGTGATTGTGTGGTCGGGATGATGGACAGCCGCACACCGCGTGGCATCTCGGATCGGATGCGCCGAACGAGAGAGGTTACCTGCCCAGCCCGCCATTCGTGGAAAGCAAGCCAATCCGGGTCGTGCAAAGGCTCGAATGACGGTTTGGTAACATCTGCAAAGAACCGTTCCAGAGCCGTAACGGTCGCGGCTTTCAAGTCTTCGAACGCAACCCCGTCTGCCATTGCTCCCGATCTGCAGGCATCGCAAAAGCACAGACCCAGCAGCGTTTCTGTTGCCCCCGTCAGTTCGATCAGTTCAAATTCGTGGTGATGGCCGTGACGGAACGCCTGCCAGCCCGGTGTTTCGACCGAAACCTCTGCCACTGGTTGATTGCGGGCGATATCGCAGCACAGCGCCGTCAGATAGTTTCGAACATCCGGTTGCGACGGGCAAAGCGAGTTAAAAATCCGATCGCCAAACGCGGTCCGCGCCGTCAGATCCGGGTGCTGTTGTCCAAGCGGCGTGTTGTGAAGCCCGACAGTCCAAGCGATACGTTCAAGATCGGGGGCTGATCGCGCAAGTTCTGACAACGGGTCAAAATCCCGGATCATGTCCGCAACGCGCGGCTTGATACGGCCATACAGGCTGAGGTCAGGATGAAAATATACGGTCCCGTCTTGCGGGAAATAGACTTTACCCCTGGGTCCGTGCGGTCGCAAAAACTTGCCCGCATGATATGACGTTGCCAAATGAACCGCCGTAATACCTGCGTCCCGCAGACGAGCGGCAATCATTCCAACACCCTCGTCCTTCAGGTCCCAAGGATAGACATACATCCCGGTGCGCATGGTTACTCTCCTTGTGGCCAAGCTCGGCCACGTACTATCATGTCCGAACAGGACAAGTATCGGTCAGCAGTACGCCGCACACCGACCGCATCCAAAAACTCGGCGGCCTCTTCGTGAAGGTCCAGGATAGCGACATCCGCGCGCGAGCCCGGGGCCAAAGTGCCCAGATCCGGGCGGTTCAGAACACTCGCAGGATTGGATGTCGCGGCGCGCACAACGTCGTTCAGATCCATGCCCATAGACCAGAACTTGTTCATCACCGACAACACGTCATAGGCCGGGCCGTTTTCGCATAACACATGGACATCGCTGCTTATTATGTCCGGCGCGAATCCGTGGCTCAATGCGGCTTCGCCCGGCTCGAATCCGAACCCGCCATAGCCGTGGCCCACGTCAAAGAGCACTCCGCGTTCCCGAGCCTCCCAATATTCGGCTTTAACGAAACCTTGCCCATCAACAGCCGAGTTTGGAAATGGCCGCAGGAAATGTGTTAGGATATCCCCAGGACGCAGCAGATCGAGGATCTGTTTGCCGCCCGGCGGAGGAAAGTCAATATGCGACATCAGAGGCAGGCCAAGCTGGTCGGCGATGTCCACAGCGACTTCCAAAGGCGCGATCCCCTGATCTCCGCCCGCCTTCTGGCCAATCCGAACTTTAACACCGCGCACAAACTCGGGGAACTGTTTGGCGACGCGAACGCATTCGCGCGCGTCCAATAGCCTGACATCGCTACATTCTCCGATCATAACGCTTTCGGAAAACCCGAAAATTCCGGCAAATGAAACATTGATATAAGCCAGAATGGTCAGGTCGCTGCGATCGGCGACATGGGTTTTGAACCCTCCCATCGTACCAGCACCAGCGCTGCCGGTGTCCAGAAACGTGGTCGCGCCACTTCTGCGCGCTATGGGTTCGGGCCGAACGCTTAACGACGTGCCGCCCCACCAGACGTGACTGTGGAAATCGATCAAACCAGGGACGACGATCTTGCCATCGGCATTCAGGACTGTCGCGTCAGTGCCAACGCTCAGCCCATGCCCGAACTCAGCCACTTGACCGTCGCGCAGAACAATCTCGGCTGGCCCATCCCAATTCTGGGCGGGGTCGATGACACGGGACGCGCGGATCAGCAGTTCTTGGGTCAAATTCCTGTCTTTCCAGCACAAAATTTCACACCCAAGTTTACTGTGACGCGTGCCCGCTCACCAATGCCGCACGGTCATGTGCCTATCGACCTGCCGCATGGCGCATTGGAAATGATCGGCGATCTTCGCCAGAATGTGCGGAAAGAGAACGCAATCCTAAATGAAAAAGGCTGACTGATGAAAAACATTCTCGTCACAGGAGGGAGCGGCAAGGCCGGGCGCGCCGTCTGCCGTGATCTGGTAGATCACGGATACAACGCACTGAACGTCGATTTGACCCCTTCGACCGATCCAGTATGCCCGTACTTGAAAGTCGATCTGTGCGACTTCGGTCAAACTATGGCGATGATGACGCGCGGTGGCGGGGCGGATTCCCCCTTTCGCCCGTTTGGCATACCGGATGCGGTTGTCCATTTCGCCGCGATTCCAGCCCCGGAACTGGCAACAGATGACAAGATTTTTCACACCAACATTCTAAGCACCTACAATGTGTTTGAGGCCGCCGTTCGCATGGGCGTGCGCCGCGTTGTCTGGGCTTCTAGCGAAACCACTCTGGGGCTGCCATTTTCACCCGATAATCCGCCCGCTTATCTGCCAGTGGATGAAGAGCACCCTATGCGCCCGGAAAGTGCCTATTCCCTGTCCAAGGATCTGGGTGAGGAAATGGCCCGGCAGTACTGCCGATGGAACCCCGATCTGACCATGATCGGCCTGCGCCTTTCGAACGTGATGGAACCAGACGATTATGCGCGATTTGACGACTGGCAGGATGATCCGGCAGTGCGGCAATGGAACATGTGGGGCTATATCGACGCCCGCGATGCCGCGCAGGCCACGCGCAAGGCGCTGCATATCGATCTTGTGGGGGCCGACTGTTTCGTCATCGCCAATAGCGACACGACCATGAAACTGGACAGCGCTGACCTGATGGCAGAGGTGTTTCCGAACATCGAGAAACGCAAACCGGTCAGTGGCCGTGAAACGCTGTTGTCGATTAAAAAGGCGCAGCGCGTTCTTGGGTTCTCACCGGAACACAACTGGCTGGAATAACGCCTAATTCACTAGAAAGATGTGCCCATATCTTGTAAAAGTACATATCGGCGAAATTTTGAACTTTTAGTACAGGAGGGGAAGATTTGGCCAGAATAGAACTGGACGGGATTTCCAAATCCTACGGGTCCTTTGAGGTCATGCGCGACCTGTCACTGGACATCGAAGAGGGCGAGTTCGTCGTCATCGTCGGGCCTTCTGGCTGTGGCAAATCCACCTTGTTGCGCATGGTGGCGGGGCTGGAAGACATCACCTCGGGCGAATTGCGCATCGGCGGCAAACGGGCAAATGAACTGCCCGCACAAAAACGCAACATCGCGCTGGTCTTTCAATCCTACGCGCTGTTTCCACATCTCAACGTTGCAGACAACATCCGGTTCGGCCCGCAGGTACGCGGCGAAAACCGCGAGATGTCTGAAGAGAAAGTGCATCGCGCTGCGGATATTCTAAACCTGACACCCTACCTTGACCGGATGCCTTCGGAACTGTCCGGTGGACAGCGTCAGCGTGTTGCAATGGGCCGCGCGATTGTGCGCGATCCGAACATGTTCTTGTTTGATGAGCCGTTATCGAATCTCGACGCCCATCTTCGGGTCGAGATGCGCACGGAAATCAAAGCATTGCAGCGCCAGCTGAAAACCACAACGCTCTATGTGACCCACGATCAGATCGAGGCTATGACCATGTCCGACCGCATCGTGATCATGAATCAAGGCAAGATCGAACAGGTGGGCGCGCCGCTGGATCTGTATGACCGGCCCGCCAACAGATTTGTAGCCGGGTTTCTGGGATCTCCGTCGATGAACTTCATGGAGGCCCGTTATGAATCCGATGCAGATGCCGCGAATGCTGTGCTAACAGATGGGCAGAGCATTGCTGTTCCACGCGCTGATCTTCGTACAGGTGAAAAGATCATTGTCGGTATCCGACCCGACGCCTGGATGCTGCAACACGCGCCATCAAAATTGACACTGAAGGTGGATCAGTTCGAACCGACCGGGTCCGAGACGCTTGTGTATGGCTCATTAGCCGAAGCCGATATCAAATGCGCCTTCCGGGAACGCATAGACGTTGGCGAAGGTCAGCCCCTTGAGGTTGGCATCGATCCCGGGAAAATCCACATGTTCCGGCACGACACCGGACACCGCGTGTAAAAAGGGGGCTGGCAGAGCCAGCCCCATAGGAACCAGATTTTGCACCAACAAAATCCTGGGAGAACCTCTTTACCAAAGCGTATATCCGCCGTCGAAAACGATCCCGGCCCCCGTCATGTAACTGGACGCTTCGCTGGCCAGAAACACCGCAAGCGCGCCGATCTCATCTGGGTCGCCCGCCCGTCCCATGGGAATTGCGCTGACCAGCTTTTCGATCACTTCGGGTTTGGTTTCGTTCCAAGCACGGTTCGCATCCGTCATAAACAGGCCCGGACAAATCGCGTTGACGGTCACGCCATGGGGCGCCCAATCAGCGGCGGCGGCTTTGGTGAATTGCAGCACAGCGGCTTTCGACGTCTCATAGGCCCGGTCACCAATACCCCTGTTCGAGACAAAGGCGTTCATTGAAGAAATCGAGATGATCCGCCCCCCCTGACCGCGCTCGATCATGGCAGCGCCCAGGATTTTCGAGCCCAAAAAGCTGCTGGTCAGATTGGTGTCGATCGTCTTCTGCCAGCTTTCCAGCGACTGTTCGATGATGGAGTCTGAATTCAGGCGGTTGCCGACGTTGTTCACCAGAATGTCGATAGGACCAAAGTTGTCGCGGATGCGCTCAAACCCGGCCTGGCAGGCCTCGGGCTCACTCATGTCCAGTGCGACCGTGTCCACTTTGTGCCCGCCGTGGTCCCGGATATCACTGGCTGTTTTTTCCAGCGACTCTTTGGTGCGTCCGGTAATGATAACATCCGCCCCGGCCTCGGCCATTGCAAGCGCCATGACACGGCCAAGCCCGCGGCTGGCACCGGTCAGCACGGCTGTCTTACCGTCTAACCTGAATTTTTCCATATAGGTCATTTAAGTGTCTCGATCCGAATTGAAGGATACGCGGACTGGCCGTGTATCCGGCCAGCCCGCGCCTCACAAGGTCATTACAACCCGCGCAGCTGGTCGATTTTCGCAGCCGCGTCCGACAGCGCATCCTCGGGCGTGGCGTCGCCCAGATAAATCGTCTGCAATGCGCTGCGGGTGATGTCGATGATCTCGTCCCAACGTTCAACCGTGGGCTGGAACTTGGCATAGGCCAGACCGTCGGCAAACGCTTTGATGTCCAGATCTTCCTGATAGACAGGGTCGTTCACGACACTGGTCATCACAGGCAACAGACCATCGGCCAGGTTGAAGGCCAGCCGGAAGTCGTGTTGGTAGATGAAATCCAAGAACTTTTGGATCTCGGGCTTCGCATTTGACGACCGGAACACCGCAACACTGTCCGTGATCCCCATCGTAACCTTCTGCGCCTCAACCGGGAAAGGCAGGACCGAGTAGTTCAGATCCGGCGCTTCGGCCTTGATCTGTGGCACCAGCATCGGGAAGGTGAAGATCGTACCAATCTTACCGTTCTTGAACAGGTTGAACACATCTTCACGGCTGTTGGCCGTGGGTGCGGGCTGCGTATGGCCTGCGGCAACCAGATCCGCATAGACCTGCGCAGCGGCAACGCCTTGTGGGGATGCAATCGCGCTGCGGCCTTCTTCATCAAAGATCTCGCCGCCGAAGGACCACAAGGCATAGTAGAAGTAGACGTCAACCTCGTCTTCCTTGCCCGGCAGGCCAAAGCCAAAAATGTCGGATTGTTCCGAGATTTTGGCGGAGGTGGCGCGCAGCTCTTCCCATGTCGTTGGCGCAGTCATGCCTGCGGCCTCATAGAGGTCATTGTTGACCATCATCGCACGCGCCGAGGCGGCAATCGGCAAGCCCATCAGTTCACCATCAATGACGGACGGACCAAGCAGCGCCGGTATGAACTTGTCTTTCAGTTCCGGCGTGATCAGATCATTCATCGGTTCGATCAAACCTTGGGTGGCGAATTCCTTCAGCCAGATCGAAGCCAGGACCGACATATCCGGCGCGTTATTGCCCGAAATGTCGGTCGTCAAAGTCTGGAGGTAGTTGCTCCAGGGAATGACTTCGATGATGACATCAATATCCGGGTTTTCCGCTTCAAACGCTTCGGCAACCTGTTCGAACGACTTGCGTGTTTCAGCCGAGTACTCCCCCAGGGTAAATCGAATTTCTGCCGCCTGCGATGCAAACGCAAACGTGGACGCCACAAGGCCTGAGACAACCGCGCTTCCAATTCTTCCAATCATGTCTTTTCCCTCCATGCTGACGCGCTTTGACCTAAGGCCGGTGGATGAGTGTCGGCGGCGCGTTCTCTACTATAATTACACCATATGCCGAAATTTTTATAATTAAAGTACACCTCGAGATTTTCGGACACTTTCCCTTTAATATCATTATTTTAAGGTACTTTTTTCAAATTCCTAGCGCCCACTATGCGACTTTCGCACCAAACAATTCGAGATTCGCATGATCTTTCGCCAGATTTTCTGTCAAAAATCCCTCATTCGTAACAAAGTTTCTTTTCCCTTGTAATTTTAACGAAGGGACGCCAGCATTCTTGGCAACACTAAAGGAAGAAAAGGCTGATGCAGACGCGAAGAAACAAGGCAATTCCCTATGGTCTAGTACTGCCCGGGCTTCTCTTTTCGGCAACGATCATTCTGTGGCCTCTGTTCCAACTTGGGTCATTATCCTTTGGCGACGTGAACCGCTTTGGTCAGGTGATCGGATTTGGGGGCCTTAAGAATTACGCCGCCGTCTTCGCCGACCCCGAACTTTACGCATCGCTCTGGCGCACGGTTATCTGGACCGTTTCGATTGTGGCCGGAACCTTTGTCATCGCGATGCCCACATCCATTATCCTACATCGTGACTTTTATGGTCGAAACATCGCCCGCGTCATCATCATGCTGCCTTGGGCGATCTCACTGGCCATGCTTGCAATCACCGCACGCCTGGCGTTAAACGGGGAAAGCGGGATGCTGAACTCGGCTTTGATTTTCGCGGGCATCATAGATGAGAACGTTGCCTGGCTGGCATCATACCGCACAGCCTTCCCCATGCAGATCATCGTGGGCATTCTGGCCACGATTCCGTTCACAACCACTATTTTTCTGGGCGGCCTGTCCTCGATCCCGCAGGATTTGTACGAGGCGGCTAAGATGGAGGGCGCGAATGGCTGGCAAAGGTTCCGGCGCGTGACCCTACCGATGATGCGCCCCTTTGTGAACATCGCGGTGGTGCTGAACACGATCTACGTGTTCAACTCGTTCCCGATCATCTGGGTCACGACACAGGGCGGACCCGTCAACAGCACCGATATTCTGGTCACTTACCTTTACAAAAGCGCGTTTCGGTTCGGCAAGGTCGGTGAAGCGGCGGTGCTGTCGCTGATCATGTTCGCAATCCTGCTGATCTTCAGCCTGATCTACGTCCGTCTGGCAATGAAAAACGAAAGAGCGGCACAGTGATGAGCACCAAATTAAACACAACGATCGTATCGTGGCTGGTTTTGGCCCCTTTGCTGGCCTTCTGCCTGTTTCCTTTCGCCGTCATGTTCCTGAGCGCACTGAAACCGCAGACCGAACTATATGACCCAAGATGGATACCCAGTCGCCTCGCCTGGAGCAATTTCATCGAGATGTGGCAAGCCACGAATTTCGGCGTCGCCTTGGGCAACTCGCTTTACATCTCGACGGTGTCCACCGTTCTGACCATCCTGTGTGCGATCCCGGCGGCTTATGCGCTCAGTAGGTTACGCTTTCACGGCAAACAGGCGTTTCGCGGGTTCCTGCTGGTGTCGCAGATGCTGTCTCCCATCGTGCTGATCCTTGGCCTGTTCAAACTGCTGGTTTTGGTTGGTGCACTGGACAGCAAGATCGCCGTCGCCATGGTCAATACCGGCTTTAATATGGCCTTCGCCGTCTGGATGATGGAGAGCTATTTCTCGACCATCCCACGCGATCTTGAGGAAGCAGCGTGGATGGAGGGCGCCTCGTCCTCGCTTTCGCTGCGGCGCGTGTTCCTCCCATTGGCTATCCCGGCGCTGGTGGTGACAGCGTTGTTCACCTTCGTGAACACATGGAACGAGTTCGTCATCGCCCTGACCAGCCTGCGCAGCGCCGAGAATTATACGCTGCCGATCCAAATCCTGTCGCTGGTCTCGGGGCGGTACTCGATCGAATGGCACTATGTCATGGCTGCAACGTTCGTGGCGACTTTGCCCGTTGCCATCGTCTTCGCGTGGCTACAACGCTATTTGGTTACAGGCCTGACCTCAGGTGCGGTGAAATAGGAATGATCTTTGGTCCCATGCTGGTACAACGGCGTGACGGACTGTCGCGACAGAATAAAGGGACGCATGAATGGATGGGGACGACAAAAGCGATGAAGAACAGCTGAGCAGCCCTGCCGAACATCGGGGCCCTGCCGTGCTGGACCTGATATCGGTATTGCGGCGCACAAGTGGTGAATTCGCGCCGCGCGAACAACGTGTTGCCGACTATGTCATGGAAAACCTTGAGACCGTCAGTCAAATGGTTATCGCCGATCTGGCCGAGGCATGTGATGTCAGCACACCAACTGTCATCCGGTTCTGTCGCACACTGGGCTGTGACGGATATCGCGACTTCAAAATCAAACTGGCCCGAAACGTTGCGGTCAGCATGCAGTATCTGGCACCCGGTCCGGAATCAACGGCATCCAGAGACAACTCTCCGGTCGATCTTGTGATCGCAGCGCTAAGCTCGTCGCTCGAGATTATGCGGGCCCAACTCGACCAAGACATCTTTGAAGCGGCGGTCCTGCGCCTGTGCGACTCCAACCAGATTCTGTTCGTCGGCATAGGCGGCGGGTCATCCATCGTTGCCAATGACGCCGCAAACCGGTTTTTTCGGCTAGGGATACCTGCAACTTTCGTAAGCGACAGCTATCTGGCCCAGATGCGGGCGGCAACACTGAAACGCAGCGACACGCTGTTCCTCATCTCTGCCAGCGGCGAAGCGCAAGAGGTAGTTAAGGCCGCCGAAATTGCAAACGGCTATGGGGCGTCCACGATCTGCATTACCCGTCCCGACTCGACGCTGGCGCGCATCGCAACCCTGCCGATCACAGTCGATCTTGCCGAAGATCTGGATATCCACAAACCAACGGCGTCCAGGTATGCCCATCTGGTTCTGATCGACTCTTTGGCCATGGCCGTTGCACAGGCACAGCCCGCCTTGACCAACGAAGCACTACGTCGTGTCCGCGCCTCGCTGACGGCGTTTCACGGGCGCATCGGCCCGCAGCCACTGGGTGACTAGGGCCGGTTACGGCGACAATTGCCCGCCATTCACCTCGATGATCTGCCCGGTGATATAGGCGGCCAATTCATCACTGGCCAGAAACAGAAAGGCGCCCACGCAATCCTCAGGCGTGCCAAGCCGCTCCATCGGGATGGTCTGACGGACAACCTCCAACGCTTCGGGAGTGGAGAACGCATCGTGAAACGGCGTCTGTATGACCCCGGGCGATACGGCATTGACCCGCACACCATGGGGTGCCTCTTCTTTGGCCAAGGACCGCGTCAGGCTGCTGACGGTCGCCTTTGACGCCGCATATACGCCGGACCCGATCGCCCCCCCGTTTCGTGCCGCGATCGAGGTCAGATTGATGATAGATCCTTTGGTTTTGCGCAGATGCGGCACGGCGGCTTTGCTGACCGCATAGACCGATGTGGCGTTCACATCCATGACCTGATGAAACAGCTCAGGTTCCTGTTCTGTCACCGGCATGCGTTGCACCATTGAGCCCGCATTGTTGATGAGGACATCCAGACCACCCGCCTTTTCAACAAAACCATCGATCAACCGCGAACAGGCGGCGAAATCCGACACATCCGCCTGCAGGACATGGGCTGAGCCCCCTGCGGCGCGCACCTCGGCGGCGACCGCTTCGGCCTGATCGCGCTGTGCGTTGCAGTGCACGCCGACAGTCGCGCCCAGTGCGCCGAACTTGCGGGCCACAGCCGCGCCAATGCCCGAACTGGCACCGGTTACAAGAACTGCTTTTCCCTTGAACGCGTCGAACATATGAAGGCCCCTTTGCTTTCGTCCTTGAGCTGGATCCGGTGATACCGACCTTGTTCACCGGTGGCGAATGCGGTCTGCGGATTTAAGAATGACAATTGTTCATAACGGTTTGTGCGCGTAAGCTTGGGACAAGGCTTTTCGGAACGGGACCTAATGGAAAAACGCTGGCTCGAAGATTTTCTGGCGGTGGCCGCCCTTGGCAATTTCACGCAATCCGCGCAAGTCCGGGGCGGAACCCAATCGGCCTTGAGCCGCCGCATTCAGGCATTGGAAGAATGGCTGGGCGCAGAACTCTTTGACCGAAATACCAAACCCGTCAGCCTGTCCGAGGCCGGAAAGCAGTTTCTGCCGGTGGCGGAAGACGTCTGCCGCCAATTGCAAAGCATTCAAGAGCAACTGTCGTCGCAAAATGACAGCGCGTGGCCCAAAGTTCATTTCGCTATTCCTCACGGGTTATCGCTGGGCTTTTTTCCGCATTGGTTGTCCAGTGAAATACACGGTGGCCGCGATCTGGATGTACGTCTTGAGTCGATGAATTTTCTAGATTGCATGCAGCATCTGCGTGAATCCCGCTGCCACTTCGCCATGTCTCATGCCCATCCGACGATTGCTGTCCCACTGGCTGACCAACTGTTCGAAAGCGCGGTAATCGGGCGCGATGCGCTAATCCCTGTGACGATGGCTGACGCAAACGGCACGCCCGTGGACCGGTTGCCCGGAGAGCCGGATGATCCAATCCCGTTGCTCGCTTATTCGGAGGAATCTGCAATCGGTCAGGCAGTCAACGGGCTGCTGGCTGAGCCGCCCCTGCCGATTTACGTCAACCGCGTATTCTCGTCCCATTTGGCCGGGGTGCTGCGGTCTTTAACCCGTGAAGGGCGCGGTCTGGCCTGGGTGCCGGAAAGCATGGTGCAGGACGATATCCAGCAGGGAAGGTTGGCCTATGCGGGCGACGATCAGTGGCGCATTCCAACCGAGATTCGTTTGTATCGGGCCACTGAACCCCTGCCCGACCCTGCAGAAGAGCTTTGGAAAATCCTGCGCGATGCATAATCCGCATCGCCAAAGACCTGCGCAGAATTGGCATTAAGGCAGACCGGGTCTTAGGCCTGTAGTCATGCAAACCGGTCCTTCTGCCAGCCCACGCATCGCCGTTCTGGGTCTCATGCTTGAAAGCAATCGTTTCGCACCCGTTGTACAGCGTTCTGACTTCCAAGAACGCGTGCTGGTCTGGGCCGACGAAATGAAGCAGGAATTGCACGCGCCCCAGTCCCGCTTGCCCGCCGAACTGCGGGCGTTCTGCGCAAGCTTTGACAAGGCAACGATCGTTCCCTTGGGCTTTGGTCTGGTCGAGGCAGGCGGGCCCGTACAACACAGCTTCTTTCAGGAAACGCTGGACCGAATGTGTGCGATGTTGGCGGATCCAACCCCCGATGCAGTCTATATTTGCAACCACGGCGCAATGCGTAGCACTGAAAACATGGATCCCGATGGTGAGATGTTCGCAGCAATCCGCAGGCAGGTTGGTGCAGATATTCCGATTGTGGCCACTCTGGATTTGCATGCCAATATCTCTGAGCAAATGGTCGAAGCGGTTGATCTGATTGTGGGCTACCAAACAAACCCGCACGTGGACATGGCAGAGCGCGGACACGAGGCCGCTTTGGCGATGAAACGCCTGCTTTCGAGGGATATCCACCCCACCTCGGCGCTGGTGCGCCTTCCAATCGTGCCACCAACGGTAACTCTGTTGACAGATTCCGGGCCTTTCGCCGATTTGTCCCGCGCGGCGGCCGCTTCGAAATCCGAGGCCCTTTTGAATGTCTCATTGTTCGGCGGGTTCGCCTATGCCGACACTCCCAAAAACGGCTTGAGCATTCTGGTTACCACGGATGATGATAAAGCCGAGGCACAACGGCTGGCCAATGATCTGGCGGCAAAGGCTTGGGCATCCCGCCAACGCTACCGCCCGACCCTTAGCAGTTTGGAAAATGCAATCAAAAAGGCCGTGGACGCAGGCAATGATCCGTCCCTGCCCGCAGTTGCGCTGGCCGATGTCGCCGACAACCCGGGCGGCGGTGGAACCGGCGCGACCACTTGGATCTTGTCTGAACTTGTCGCTGCACAGGCGAAGGGTGTATATTTGGGAACTCTGAATGCGCCCGACGTGGCGAAGGCTGCGCATAATGCCGGTGAAGGGCACTCCTTCCAAGCCAACTTTGTGGATCACGGCGCTCCCGACTATTCAAAACCGTTTTTTCATACAGCGACGGTCGAAAGGTTAAGCGACGGGAATTGCACCGGGCGGCGCGGGTTTTACCGGGATCGGCATATGCAACTGGGACCAACAGCGTTGCTGGACATAGCAGGCGTCAAAGTTGTGGTGATTTCGGTGCGAACGCAATGCGCTGATCCCATTTTCTTTGAGATGCTAGGGATAGACCTGCGCACCGTTCGGTCGTTGACTGTCAAATCACGCGGGCATTTTCGTGCAGGCTTTGACGAGTTCTTTAGGCCGGATCAAATCCTGGAGGTCGACGCGCCAGGCCTGAGTTCTCCGGTGCTATCACGGTTTGATTTTCAGGAATTGCCACGCCCCTGCATTCCGCTGGATGACGACGCCGAATGGCACCCTGCCCCGATCAGCACACCCAGACCGGGGCTTACCTTTAAAGTACGTTGAACGTGATGGTTTTCGCCTCGGTCACAGCGCGCAGCGTATGCTTGCCCCCCAAACGCCCCATACCGCTGGATTTTCCAGGGGCGCCCCCAAACGGCAGATGCAGTTCCCAATAACTGCTGGATCCGTTGATATTGACGATACCGGCCTCAATCTCTTCACCGAACCGGAAGGCACGCGACAGGTCTTTGGTGAAAACCCCTGCAGACAGCCCGTGACCCGCAGAATTAGCGACCCGGATCAGATCGTCGTCATCTTCGCACACGATGATGGGGGCGACGGGGCCAAAAGTCTCGGCGTTGTTCAAAAGCGCCTCGCCCGGCACGTTGTCGATTACGGTCGGGGCGAAAAACAAGTCCGACCCAAGGCCTGCGACCTTGCTGCCACCGGCGACAAGCTCACCGCCAAGACGCACACCTTCGGCCACATGCTCTTCAATTTTTGCCATGACCGACGGGTTATTGAGCGGCCCCATAGTGACGCCTTCATTCAGCGGATTTCCCAGTGTCACCGCACGGGCCCGTTCTGAAAGTTTCTCAGCCAACGCCCGGTGCATGGACCGCGTGGTCAGAATCCGACCGGTCGCCGCGCAGACCTGACCAGCATTGAAAAAGCTGCCCGAGGCCGCAGCATCTGCGGCCTTTTCCAGATCGGCATCGTCCAGAACGATCACAGGGCCGTTTCCTCCAAGCTCCAGCAACATCGGTTTACCGGCGCCTCGTGTGGCGATAATCCCCCCGGTCTGCGGGCTGCCGGTAAAGCCGATACCATCGGTACCGGGGTTCGAAACGATCTCGTCCCCCACTACATCGCCGGGGCCATGAACCAGATTGATCGCACCGTCCGGCAACCCGGCTTCGGCGATACACTCCATCAACACAGCGGCACAGGCCGAGGTCGTGGGGGCGGGAACCCAGACCACACCGTTCCCTGCCGCCAGACAGGGCGCGAGGTATTCGACCGGGATGTTAATGGGAAAGTTCCAAGGTGTCACAACCGCATAAACACCCCGCGCCTTGCGGAAACTCAGGGCCCGCACGCCCGGTGTCTCGACCGGGATGTATTCGCCTTCCATCCATTTGATCAGCTCAGCCGCTTCGCGAAACCCTTTGATGGCCGTATCGACTTCGCGATAAGCCTCAGTATGCAACGGCTTGCCCTGTTCACGGGACAGGATTTCGGCAAGATCGTCACGGCGTTTGTGCATCTGATCAGCCACAGCCGCACAGAGCCCCGACCGTTCCCAAGCCGTCATGCGGGCAAGTGCGGCATGCCCTTTGCGTGCGGCTTTAATCGCCCGTTGCGCGTCCGCACGGTCACTTTTGGGCACCCGACCAACAAGCGCATTATCTGCCGGATTAAATGTTTCGAACTCCTCATGCGATTGGGCATCGCACCAGTTATTTTCTATGAAATTCCTGTAGCTCTTGACGGTCATAAGCGTTAGCCTTTTCTCAATTCTTCAAATTACAATAGACACTGTGAAACCCTTGGGAAACGACGCGTCCTGCGCTGTATGCACGTTCGCACTCAGTGCATTCGTAACAAGCATCGACCGACTGAAAACGATACTCGGTGTTTCACGCGCGGACACTACGCACCTGCGTCCGATGCCACGAAAGCTCAGCCCGGAACCGCTATCCGGGATACCAGATCTTCCTTTGATCATCGGGTGCGCGTTCGTAATCAAAAGCACGATCAATCAGAGTTTTCATATCGACCTTAGGCCGCCAACCAAGCGTTTGGCGGGCCTTGGCGTTGTCCAGCAAGTTGCTGTGATAAGGCGTGTCGATCTCTGCGATCTGGAAACCACGGGTTTGCGCAAGATATTCAGCCGCGTCTGCATAGTTCAGAGCATCGGTCATGGCGATGTTGAACAGTTCGCCCCGGGCCAGTGGGTTGTCAAATGCCGCCAGAATCGCCGCAACCAGATCATCCACATGAACAAAGTTCCGACGCAGCGGCGCACCCGTACTGTCACGTAACCGCGGCGCGAACTTCCCTGCTGCATAGGCCTCGACCTTATCTTCAGGCAGGACATCCGACCAAGGCGGACCACCGAATTGATCGGGTCCAAAACTGATCGCATGGCGAAAGTCATCCTTTTCCATGATCCAGGGCGCGCGCAATATGCAGCCATTCAGATCGTACTGAATCTGGTACTGTTCCAGCATCACCTCTTCGAGCACCTTTGTCAGCGCGTAGCAGCCGGGATAAGCCATTTTCGGAGAGGTCTCAGTCACGGGGCCAGGGTATTTGTGAAACATATGCCCAACTGAACAATCACCGCCGATCAACATGAATTGCCGCGCCGTGGGCGAAGTGCGATGCGCTTCAAGCATCAGAAACATGCCCTTGATGCATACGTCTATAGCCAGATCCGGGGATTCTTTGACGGCTGCCATGTGGACCACATGGGTGACGCCGTTCATCGCGGTCTCGACAGTTTCAGGATCAGCGATGGAACCTCGGATTACCGAGACCCGGTCGGTTTCGGGGATCGTTCTGTTGTTGCACAGAGCTACAATCTCAGCGTTGAGAAACCGCTGATCAGCCAGAAAAGCCTTAAGAAAGTGACTGCCGACCTTCCCGGTGGCACCCGTTACAAGAACTTTCATCACATACCTCAGCTATACGATAGACATCTTTGTTTTGTTTGCCTTGGCCTCTTTGCCTTAGCGGATGGCACTGGGGCACGCTGCCGGCCCATCCCACCTTCGGGCCTTGATGCAAGATCCAGCGTCACAGTTCGACTTTCTACCTTAGGTACAAAGTTTCACGAAATAAAGCCCGTTTGGCTTATTGAATGTAATCTAGGTACATATTTTTGTTGACAGGCCCTTAGCCTCTCGCCCAGACTGTACCTAAGCTTCAGAAGGGGAGGATCTGGATGCGCTCGGTTTCTGCCCGGTTGAGCCAGTCAATCAACGCCATTGTCGAAGGCATTGTTGCCCTGTTGATGGTAGCGCTGGTTATGGACGTTTGGATTGGGGTCATTGACCGCTACTGGTTTCGCTGGCAGTTGCCATGGCCCGAAACGCTTGCACGTTACCTGATGATCTGGGCGGCCATGCTGGCAGTATCCTCGGGCATCGCCAGACGTGAACATATTGGCCTGACCGCCTTTGTGCTATCGTTTCCTGCCCCCCTACGCCGGACCGTCCTCGTCATTATCGACGTCCTGAGCGTTGCTCTCTTTGCCTATGTCCTTTGGTTCGGAATCGCCTTTGCCCAAGGCGGGGCGACCCGGCAGGCGATGATCTTTGGCGCAACGCTGGAGCCCTTCTACTGGGCTATCCCCGCCTCGGCAGGGTTGGCGATGGTGCAGCAAATACTGGGATTGCTGCGCGATACCGGGTCACAGCTTGACCCGACCGAGGCTTCGTGATGCTGGTTGCTGCTGCATTCGTGGGACTGATCCTGTTTGGCATGCCCATCGGTTTTGCAATCGGTATGGCTGGCCTTGTCGGGCTCATCAGCATGGGTGGCACGAATTTTCTGGCCATCGGTCCCAGCAAAATCTTCAACGGTCTGAACATCTTTCCGTTTTTAGCCATGCCCTTTTTCATTCTGGCGAGCGAGATCATGAACGGGATCGGCATCACCGACCGTCTGGTCAAGCTGGCACAAGTTTTGGTCGGGCGGTTCCGCGGCGGGCTGGCGCATACGAATATGCTGGCCTCGGTCTTCTTTGCGGGCTTGACCGGATCGGCCACCGCGGACGCCGCCGCCTTCGGGCGCACCTTGGTGCCCGCCATGGTGAAAGAGGGCTACGCCCGCGACTATGCCTGTGCTGTCACCGCTGCAGGGTCCATCATCGGGCCGACCATTCCGCCTTCGGGTTTGATGGTCGTCTACGGCTCGCTCATGGGCGTGTCCATCGGGGGGCTGTTTGCGGCTGGTATCCTGCCGGGGCTGGTGATCTGCCTTGTCTGCATGGGCGTCATCGTGATCGGCGGCAAACGCGAGAACCTGCCCAAAGCCATGCGCGGCGCGACATTGGCCGAGGTCTGGTCAACCTTCCTGTCCTCACTCACTGCGCTGCTAATGCCGGTCATCATTCTGGGCGGTATCCTTGGTGGGATCGTCACGCCAACCGAGGCGGCCTCGATCGCCGTGGCCTATGCCCTGTTCATCGGCGTCTTTGTGTACCGGTCGCTGACATTGCGGGACTTTTACGGGATGCTGGTGCGCACCGCCCGGATCACCGGGGTTATTTTCGTCATCATCGCCTTTGCCGGGCTTCTCGGCTTTTGGATGAGTTTCGAGCGTGTTCCGCAAGCGCTCGCTGGTGCCGTTCTGCAAATCTCGGACAATCCCTACACGATCATCGCCATCATCATCGCACTTTTACTGGTTGTCGGCATGGTCATGGATATCACCGCAATCCTGATCATCCTCGGCCCGGTTCTCGTGCCTTTGACCGAACAGATCGGGTTGGAGCCCATTCACGCAGGCATCATCTTTGTGCTGGCGCTGAACATCTCGCTGATGACGCCGCCCGTAGGGGCGTGCCTGTTCGTTCTATCCTCGGTCACCGGGGAAAAGTTGGAACGGATATCGCTGAAACTGGCGCCATTCCTGTTCGCCGAAGTCGCGATCCTGTTCCTGTTCGCATTCTGGGAGGACGCGGCCCTGTTGCTGCCCCGCGCCTTTGGATTTGCCCAATGACGTTTCATCACAATCAACCTCAGGAGGAGATTATGAAAACTCTAGCCAAAAGCCTTGTTGCAGGCGCTGTTGCCAGCCTTCTTGCCACTGCAGCGCTTGCCGAAGGGGGCGTGATCCGGTTCGGCCATGACAACAAAACCGACCCGTTCGAAAACCCCGGCCATGCTTGCACCGCCGTGTTTTCAAACATCGTGACCGCCGACACCAACGGCAGCGTGACGGTTGAGGTTTTTGGCTCGAACCAGCTTGGCACCGCGTCCGAGCATGTTCAGCAGGTCCGGGATGGCGTCATTCAGGCCACGCTGTCATCAACCGGCGCACTAGCCAGCTATTACCCCCGGATCGACGTTCTGAATCTGCCCTTTGCCTTTGCCAACAACGCAGCGACCTACGAAGTTTTTGATGGTCCGTTTGGTGAGGCTTTGGCCGCTGATATCGAAGAAACGCTGGGCGACGTGGTTGTCCTTGGCTTCCCGGACACAGGTGGTTTCTTTGCGGTCACAAACTCGCAAAAGCCCATCGCTGATCTGTCGGATTTCGAAGGCATCCGCATCCGCACCATGACCTTGCCATCGCATCAGAAGATCGTGCAGGCGCTGGGGGCCGAGGCCTATCCGCTGGCTTGGGGCGAGGTGTATTCCGGGCTGCAAACCGGTGTGATCGACGGGCAGATGAACCCGGTTCCGATCATCTCATTCTCGAACTTCTCGGAAGTTCAGAAATACATGACGCTGACCAATCACCTGTTTTCGCCTTACACGCTTATGGTGAACCGCGCCTTCTTCGAAGGGCTCAGCGAAAGTGAACAGGCAACCCTGCGCGTGGCAGCGGAAAACTGTGTGACCGCCAGCCGGGGCATTTCGCGGATCATCGAAGCCTCAGATCGTGGCCTGACCGGTCTGATGGACAAGATCGAAGTGACCGCCCTGAACGCCGATCAGCGTCAGGCCATGGCCGCGGCAACACAGCCTGCCTTCGAGGCGCATGTGTCCGATAACCTTGATGCGAAATCAACCGAACTTCTGACCCTGTTCAAAGAGCAGGTCAACGCGGCCAATGAAGACGCGTATCTGAACTAACCGACAACCTCCTTGGGCGGGAGTGAGCATGGAAGCTCTCGCCCCTTTTTTTCGGAGCAATTGATCATGCGGGTTTTTTGCGCGTCAGTCGCGACGGAAACAAACACCTTTTCGCCGCTGCGCACGGATTTCACGGATTTCGAGCAGAGCTTTTATGCTGCGCCCGGGGACCACCCCGAGACGCCTACCCTTTGCAGCGCCGTTTTTCCTGCCTTGCGGCGCCGCGCGCGGGAAGAAGGGTTCACTCTGATCGAAGGTACCGCCACCTGGGCCGAACCCGGCGGCCTTGTCAGCAACGCAACATGGCTGCGGTTGCTGAACGAAATACTGGATCAACTGCGGGCCGCGCTGCCGCTGGATGCGGCCATCTTCGGCTTGCACGGCGCTATGATTGCGGATCGATGCACCGACTGCGAAGGCACATTGCTGGCCCGGGCGCGCGAGATCGTCGGCCCCGATTGCAAGATCGGCGTCAGTTTCGACCCCCACAGCCATCTGAGCGACCAGCGGGTCCAAAACGCCGATATCATCACGGTGTTCAAGGAATTCCCGCATACGGATTTTGTCGAAGCAGGCGAGGCCTGCGTCTATCTGACCCTGCGCGCGACACGCGGAGAAATCACGCCGGATATTCAGGTGTTCGACGTGCGGATGATGGATATTCTGCCCACCTCTCAGAACCCCATGCGCGGGTTCGTGGACCGTATGAAGGCGCTGGAACAACAGGATGGGGTTCTGTCGATCTCGGCAATTCACGGGTTCATGGCCGGCGATTCCCCCGATCTGGGTGCAAAGATCATTGTCATTACAGATAATGCCCCGGACCTTGGCGCACGCTTTGCACGGGATCTGGGGATGGAGCTTTTCGGGTTTCGCGGCCGCGCCACGCCCGAATTCCTGCACCCGCGCATCGCGCTTGAACGCGCGGATGCGGCAACTGGCGTTCCGGTTGTGATTGCCGATGTCTGGGACAACCCCGGCGGCGGCGTGGCCGGGGATTCCACGATCCTGCTGCAGCATGCAATGGATATGAACCTGACTGGCATCGCCCTTGGCACAATCTGGGACCCGATGGCCGTGCGCCTGTGTTTCGCCGCCGGTGAAGGCGCGACGCTGGATCTTCGGTTCGGTGGCAAGACCTCGGCCCATGCCGGTCAGCCCATCGACGCCGAGGTTCAGGTGACGCGGCTGGTGCGCAACGCGGTGCAAAGTTTTGGGGCCTCAATCGTGCCTCTGGGCGACTGCGCGGCGATCCGGATCGGCGATCTGGACATCGTGCTGAATTCCAACCGCAGTCAGGCGTTCTCGCCCGATGTGTTCACCAATCTAGGCATCGACATCGACCAAAAACGCATCCTGATGATCAAATCGACCAATCATTTCCACGGAGCCTTCGCTCCGGTCGCCAGTGAAATCCTGTATGCTGCGGTCGAAGGCCCCTATCCCAACGACCCCAGCAAGAACCTGTACAAGAGCCTCCAAAGGCCGCTATGGCCCATCGTGGAACACCCCCACGAGGTGACGCAATCCGCTGATCCGCAACCCAGCCCCCGAACCGCGCAGAGCACCCTATGACAGACCAGATTTTCCCGACAATTGATACCCCTTCGGTCCTTGTTGATCTGGACGTGGCCGAGGCCAATATTCGAGCGTTTCAAGCCTATTGCGACCAACATGATCTGAAGTTGCGCCCGCACATAAAAACTCACAAACTGCCTGATCTGGCCCGTTATCAGATCGCGCAGGGGGCGATTGGGATTACCTGCCAGAAAGTCTCGGAAGCCGAGGCGATGGTTAATGCTGGCGGCATCGAGGATGTGCTGATTACCTACAACATCCTGGGCGAGGCCAAAACCCGCCGCCTGCGGGCGCTAGCCGGCCGGGTCCACCTGAGCGTTGTAGCCGATAACAGTGTCGTTGTTCAGGGTTTGAGTGCGGCATTCGCAGATGCCTCAGACCCCCTGAACGTACTGGTCGAGTGCAATACCGGCGCAGATCGCTGCGGCGTCGCGACACCGGAACTGGCCCTGGCCCTGGCGCAGGAAATCGACGCGGCCCCGGGCCTGCGATTTGTGGGCCTTATGACCTATCCACCAAAACGCGTCACCCCCGATGTGGCGGATTGGCTGCGCGGCGCCAAATCCCTGATCGAAGATAGCGGGCTGACGGTCGGAACCATCTCGTCCGGTGGCTCGCCCGATATGTGGCGCGCGCATGAGATGCCTTTGGCCACGGAATACCGGATTGGCACCTACATCTACAATGACCGCTCTCTGGTTGAGAATGGAACCTGCGGCTGGTCCGATTGCGCACTGACCGTGCTGGCTACGGTCGTCTCGGTCCCGTCGGAACACCACGCTGTCATCGACGCGGGCTCAAAAGTGCTGACATCCGATCTGGTCGGGATGCAGGGGCATGGCCACGTGCTTGGCCGGGACGACCTGATCATAGATCAGCTCAGCGAGGAACATGGCCGCCTTAGCAGCGAAGGGCCCATAGGTCTATCGGTTGGGGAACGTCTGCAGATCGTGCCGAACCATGCTTGCGTGGTCTCGAACATGCTGGATCATGTCGTGCTGATGCGTGGCACAGACCCCGTCGGCCCAACCCTGGTCGTTGCACGTGGTCAGGTCTGGTGAGCGCACTTTTCTATTCAACAACTCATCCCGCTCAGTAAGGAGTTTTCCCATGTCAGTAGAACGTATCGGCGTTGAGCGCACAGGCGCTGGCGGTCAGTCTCTGCCCTTTTCCCCAGCAACCCGCGCCGGAGATTTCGTGTTTATTTCCGGACAGGTCGCCATGAAAGAAAATGGCGAGATCGAGCCTGGCGGCATTGAGGCCCAAACAAAGCGAACCATGGAAAACGTGATCGCCGTTCTGGCCAAGGCCGGCTGCACGCTTGACGACGTGGCCAAAGTCAATGTCTGGCTGGACGATCCCCGTGACTTCTGGACGTTCAACCGTGTATACGCCAGCTACTTTCCAAACGGTGCTCCGGCACGCTCTACCGTGCGGTCTCAACTTATGGTCGACGCAAAAATTGAGATCGACGTGACGGCGTACAAACCGTTGTAAAAAAATCTCGTTGCGGTCATTGACGAGTACGTTGTCACTGACCTGTCCGAGGGGAATCGGTTATGTCCAGGCGTATTAGGTTGGAATTGACCCACCGGCGTTGCCAGGTAATTTAGGCTGGCGCGTAGGAGAGCATCAAAGTCTGATTACGTTGTAATTTCCAGGGCACAACCGTGCCATAAGTCAAAGGCATCGGCTCTTGAATGACGGTAGCGGTTAGCTGTCATTTGATATCGGTGCGGGCGGAAGACTGTGTTGATCTGATTGTAAGCAATCGGAACCTCTGTGCTTGCGCGGTTGACAATTACGCTGGATGCGGCATGAAGATCTTCTACACCAGACATGCTCAAAGCAAACCGATGATACGCCCAAACCGCGTGCCCGATCACCTCTCGTGGAAAACGGATGCCTTTGAGATGGGGCAAATTTATCAGTATTTTCATGCGGCAGGCGTAACCCGACGAGTGTCGAAATTCAATTTGGCAATGCCCGTCAGTCCAGCGAAATTGATCAGGCATATAGAGCAATACTAGTCTTCGAGGATAAACTCTTTGACCATAAGATCCATTCCGGCGGTTAGCCCTCCGTCCACAGCAAGCCCGATACCTGTGACGTAGTCAGCGTCGTCGGAGCCCGAATAAGCAACAGCTTTTGCGACATCTTCAGGTTCTGCCACCCGGCCCAGCAGATACCATTTAGCCAGTTTTTTGAAGACATCGGGGTCCTTTTCCACCCGGATTTTCCATGCGGCGGCCTCTGTGCGCACAGAGCCCGGAAGCACAGAATTGCATCGAATCCCGAAGGGGCCATATTCGGTTGCCTCCGCTTGCGTCAAGTTCAAGACAGCTGCTTTGGACGCACTATAGGCGGGGCTTCCAAAGTACCGAATACCTGCCTGATTTTTTGGCAGTTCACATATGTGCGCGGCCGCGAAATTTTAGTAAAGGCGCGAAAATCACGCTGAATCTAACTGTCGGACTCCGAGCTTCTGTCGTAACTATCAAACCCAGTTTTATCCCAAGACACCTGGCGTCCCTTTGGCCTTACTGCGCAAAGGCAAGAAACACGATCCCAAACGCCACAATAGTTGCGGCAAGAAGTCTGTTGGATTTTGGTCCCTCACCGAACCACATCACACCGATAACCGCTGCAAAGATGACAGAGCTTTCTCTGAGTGCCGAGACCATACCTAAGGGTGCAATTGTTTTTGCATAAAGCACAAGTCCATACGCCAACCCAGAAATGACGCCGCCGGCCAGACCGGCCCAGACAAACCGTCGGGGCAACGCGACCAGTCGCTGCCAGCGCGTCGTGAAAATAAACGCCGCAACAAAGATCTCGGCAGCAAATAGTGCCGCAATATAACCCAACGTGTTTTGCGAAATCCGGATCCCGATCCCATCCACAATCGAATAAGATGCAATCATCACGCCGGTACCACCAGCTGCCGCTAACGCAATCAGGCTCGTTTGCCTGCCCAGCCCGGCAATGGAAAGACAACCGATCCCAATCGAAATGCAGAAAATGCCAATCCAGGCCGTCACAGGAAGATATTCGTGAGCAAACACAATGGCACCCAATGCGACAAGGATAGGCGTCATTCCCCGCGAGATGGGGTAAACCACCGACAGGTCACCGTGTTTGTAAGCAGTATTCAAAAACCAGTAATAGCCCCAATGGATCATTGTCGACCCTACGATGAAGGGAAAAGCAGCCAGAGCCGGAAATCCAGTGAAAGGTAAAACAAAGAACGCGGGAACAGCATGCCCAAGCGAGACGAGGCCCAGAACAATGGCCTTGTCGGGCGCCCCCTTTACGACCGCATTCCACAGTGCATGCAGGAACGCGGCGGTTAAGACTATGAGAAGGGCATAAATTGTCATGAAGTTCCACATATTGGGCCAACCAGCCGTTGTGTACCAAATCTCGCAGCAATGTCACGTTGTTCCGGTTGAACCGAACCACGAGATACGACCGGGGCAGTCCATTGAGATCTTTTGCATATTTGTCTGCGCCCAAAACATCGACGAGGTGTATTAGTTGGGCACTCAAACGGTTAGACTAGCAATAGAGGTAGCAGATGCCGCGAATCTCATGTCGGTTCATGTTCGCGACTTCGATGCCTGCCTGAGTCGCTGAAGCTGAGCATCGGGCGGGTTCGCCCTTTGATAAATCGGTGATCATGCTCGACGATATTATTCAAGTAATTCCGCCTCACCATCTTTATCGGAAAGCCGTTGACCTCCGGCATCCGGGCGAAGAATTTGGTCGCGGCGAGTTCGCTTCGACGCTTTGAAAGCATGAAATCAAACGTTTTGCCGTGCTTGTCGATAGCTCGATAGAGATAACTCCACGCGCAGCTTCAGCGATTGCACCAGAGTATCTCGTCACCCAGCGGTTCAGTGTGTTGTGATCTACCGAAACACCCCGCTCTCGCATGATCTCCTCCAGATCACGATAGGACGCGCCGTATCGAGCATAGAGGAATACGGCGAACAGGATCACGTCCTTCGGATATTGCGCACCTTTGAAAGAAATCATGAACTGGTTCTCGACAGAATACACCTGTCACCATTCACCGTCTGCATTCGAGCGCGTCAAAGGTCAAAAGTTTGCAACGGAACCCTAAGCGCTTTGCCTGAGACAGCTCGAAGTAAGCAATTTCCCCTGGTTTTCGGAATTACTTTTCCCGCCGACAAAGACGGCCTTGATGCCTTTGGATTTCCTCTTTGGCTGATCCGCCGTCGCCTGATCTGCAACATCACTCTCGGAGAACAGGACCATATCTGCAATAGTTCCTTCCGTGATCACACCTCTATTCTTGAGACCGAAGACCTTGGACGGCAGTCCAGTCATTCGATGAACGGCCTCTTCCAGAGTGTAGACCGGAATATCGCGCACATAGCGCGACAACACTCGTGGGAACGTACCCCACAGGCGTGGATGTGGCTTTTTGTCAAAGGGGAGGCCATCGGAGCCAATCATGGTCATCGGATATTTCATGACACGCTGCACATCGGTTTCAGACATCAGGTAATAAAGCGCGCCAGCAGGTGCGAGCCGATCAACAGCGTCAGCTTCGGAACAGTTCAGAAGTTCCGCCACTTCCTTGAGGCTCTTGCCGACCATGTCGGGCATTGGGTCCGAGCGTGCGATCACGATATGCCCGCCGCGCAATGCCCTTTCGCGGGTCAGAGACGTGGACGAGTAGCAATAGGGATAGACGTCCAGCGCAAGGCTTTGCTGGGCCGCTGAATCGTCAATCAGCTTGAGAGACTGCTTGGTCGCGCCGTGATTATGATCGCACATCGACTTGTGATGGGAAAAGATGACCGGCACATCTGCGTCCCGACCGATTTTCAGCGCTTCCTTGACGCCATCAATCATGCCATCCGCCTCGTTACGGATATGCGTGACGTAGAAGCCTTTTCGATCTGACATCGCCTTGCACAGCTCAATCAGTTCCCGCGTGTCGGATTTTTGCGCCATGGAATAGGCCAATCCAGAGCTCAGACCGATCGCGCCTGCGTCCATGCTCTCAACCAGCAGATCGGCCATCTTTGCGATTTCTTGATCCGTTGCCGGACGGTTCACATCATCCATGACCGATAAGCGCAGCGTCGAATGTCCAACGAGGCCCAGGTAGTTCACCGATGGTTTCGCTTGCTTCACCGCCTCCAGGTAATCTGCGAACCGCTCAAACCGCTGCGAATGGGATTGCAGCAGAATATCGTATTCGGCGGGGATATTGGCATGAGGTACGAACGGTGCGGGGCTGTATCCACACAATCCCACAATGACTGTGGTAACCCCCTGACTTGTCTTGCAGGTCATGTCGGGGTCGGCAATCAGCGCAATGTCGTCATGCGTGTGGACATCGATAAATCCCGGTGCCAGGATCAGGCCTTGCGCGTCCACATCCGATCGACTGGGAAATGACCCACCGCCACGCTCGATCCGGACAATCTTGTCGTCCTTCACACAGACAGTCGCCACGTAACGCTGAGACCCCGTGCCATCCACCACGGTCGCATTTGAGACAGTGAGGTCATACATTGGAGGACGTCTCTTGGGATTGGTATTTTGGCTGACGTGAGAGGACTTCGGCAATGACGATCAACACAAGCGTTCCAACTGCAAAGAGGTTTGCCGTGCCTCTGTCGAGTAGAAAACAACCGACGGCTGTCACGAACAGCACGATGGCCAGAACGCTGGGTATCGAACCCGCGACTGTGTGTTTCGATAGCGAATAGGCAAGTCCCGTCAGTCCTATCAACGCGGCACCGAAGGCTACAAAAGCCGCCATCGCACCATTTTGGAACAGGATATCTCCAGAGAGAAACAGCAGCGGAATGGCATAAAGACCCTTTGACAGTTTCCATGAAACGATACTGGTCGCGAAGGGCTTAGCTCCTGCTATTCCCGCAGCCGCGAAGGCGGACAGCGCGATCGGCGGGGTAACGGTGCTGTCCTGACTATACCAGTAGATCATCAGGTGGATGGCCAGGATCGTAAACCCGAACTCCTCGAACCCGGTGCCGACGACTGCCGCGACAATGACATAGCTGGCCGTGATCGGCAGCCCCATGCCAAGGATTAGTGAGATCAGGATGACCGCAATCACCATCAGATAGACGTTTCCTTGCGCAACATCGAAGATCATTGCAGAGAAGGTGATCGCCTTGCCGGTCATGGTCAGAATGCCAACGACAACGTTGGCGGCCGCCAACATCAAAGCAGTTATCGAAGCGGTCTTGGCGGTGTCCAGAAACACGTCCGCCATCCGCGCAAAGGTAATCTTGTTGTGTTCCGTCAACCAGCTGGCGGCAACAACGACGACAATTGCGGCGCAGCACGAGTAGATGGGGGTGTATCCCAGGATAAGGCCGCCGATGAATGCCGAAATGCCGGTCAGGAAAGGTATTCCGTCACGCCACTCGACAGGCGTCCGCTCGATCTTAAGCTCGAAACCGGCCCGTTTGGTGTAACAGGCGACGCCGATGAAGACTGAGTAGAAGTACAAAATTGCCGGCAGGATCGACAAGGTGACGACCGTGCCATATCCAACTTGCGTCCATGCCGAGAGGATGAAAGCCCCTGCGCCCATCACGGGCGGTGCAATCTGTCCGATATTGGACGCACTCGCCTCAACTCCCGCAGCAAACTTTGGCGAATACCCTGCCCGCTTCATCATAGGGATCGTGACAGAGCCAGTGGCCATGACATTCCCGATCGAGGTTCCGCTTACCGATCCCATCAACGCACTGGCAATGACCGCGGCCTGTGCCGGACCGCCGTGCATACGAGATCCCAGCGCGAGGGCCAGGCGCATCAGGAAATCCCCGCTGCCTGCGGCCAATAAGACCGAGCCGAAGAGGATAAACAGGTAGACAAAGGTGGCGGATATCGATGCCAGGAATCCAAAATACCCTTCTCCGCCCCAGAAGATACGATAGGCGAAGGTCTCATAAGAGATGCCCCTGAAACCAAGATTTCCCGGCAGCAATGCCCCAAAATATATCGCATAAAAGACGCAGATCGTTGCCAAGGCCGACAACACCCAGCCACCTCCGACACCCGCCGCGATGACCACAAGAAACATACCCAGCGCGGCCATGAACAGGTCTGCCGGGATCAGTTCGTCACCCCTTTGGAACAGGGCCTCCTCCATCCCCACCACATAGATCGGCAAGGTCACGGGCAAAGCCGCAAAGAGGAACAGGATGTTTCGGTTCAGAACGGATGTACTGCGCATCGCCGCAAAGGTGAACAGGAACATCATCGCGCCGCCCACATGGATGCTGTTGCGCCAGCTTTCAGAGATTGTGGACAGCGTAGAAAAATAAAGGTGGAAGATACCAAACGCGGTGGCGAGGATCAGCAGTGCTTTATTCAGCACTGTCCAGTCGGTTTGTGTTTGCTGGTCGGCCATGGGACTCTCCTGATGAAAACGGCGGCGATTGAGAGAGAGCCGCCGCCGTTTCGCGTGGCCTTGCAGAACACTCAAATGCCCCGCAAGCCGTCAGTGTTAGGGGCGCAGGTGATCCGGGATGGTCAGACCGTTTTCCTCGTAGAAGCGGACCGCACCGGGATGCAGCGGGGCGCTCAGACCTGAAAGCGCGGTTTCAAGCTGGATGGCTTGGGCGGACGGATGGATTGCGTGAACGTCTTCAAGATTGTCAAAGACCGCTTTCACGAACTGATAGACCACTTCATCAGATATCCCTTCATCAACCACCATCAGGTTGGCATATTCTGCGCTGGCAACGGCATCCGTCTGTCCGGGATAGGTGTTGGCGGGAATTTCCTTCCGGTAATACAGCCCGGGGAAGGCGTCGTTCAGCATGTCGAGCTGCTCGTCTGAGAATGAAAGGATGGTAACCCCATCCGCCCCGACTGTTGCGTAAAGCTCGGTCACGGCGGCAACGGGCATACCGGCCCCAAGGTTTGCCGCGGAAATTCGGCGATCTTGCAGTGCACGCCCGGATTCAGAGTATTTCGCAAGAAACTCCATATCCATGTTTTCGACGTCATTGCCGATCGCACCCAGCATCAGCGAAGCAGCAGTGCGCGCGCCGCTTTTGCGGCCGCCGATATTGTATTTGCCTGACAGCGTTGCGAGGTCGGCGACAGTTCCGGTTTTGACTTCGCTTGTCAGGGCCACCTGATGTTCAGTATTGCCCCAGAGCGAAAACAGAGCCCGCAGGTTGGATTGAGGCTTGCCATCAAATACTCCAGTCCCACTGGTGGCGAGCGCCCCGACAACTCCGTTTGTGATACCGAGGTCGATCTCGTTTTTGCCGATCAGACGGACATTTTCGGTACTGCCGCCCGATGAAACCGCATCTACTGACAAGTCGGGAACCGTGTCAGAGACGATTTTGGCGATGCCGACCCCGACCGGGTAATAGGTGCCCCCGGTTCCGCCGGTGCCAATCACCAGTTGATCTGCTGCCATAGCTTGATTTGCGAATGAAAAACTTGCTGCCACGGCAGCTGCCAAAATCTTGTTCATGGGTCTCCTCCGGTATTCATCCGTGCGTTTCGCCGGATATTCCCATGAGGCTAGTCAGGTCTGCACATATCACCTAATAATGAATATTGACCCATGTATAATGTCATCTAATAGGACGGTGTATGCAGCTTAGACAGATCGAAGTCTTTCACGCCTATATGATCACGGGATCAACGGTTGCCGCAGCGGATATGCTGTCAGTCACGCAGCCTGCCATCAGCACGACCTTGAAACGGATGCAGGACGAGCTGAAGCTGAAACTGTTTCGGTCGGTCAAAGGGCGTCTGCAGCCCACCGCCGAAGCCCACATGTTGTTTCGACAGGTTCGCGCAATTCATGAGGACATTAATCAACTTGAACAGCTCTCTAAGGCCCTTGCAGAAGGAAAAACGGGTAACATTCGGGTGGGTGTTGTACCCGCACTTGGAGAAAACATCGCGGCTCAGGCCATTGCCAGTGTAACCCACGGAAGCACAGATCTGAAGGTGGCTATCGAGGTCCTGAACACGCATGAACTGATGCACCTTATTCAAGCCGGCCGCCTGGATTTTGCATGTATATTTGGAAAAGCGCACGATCTTCCCGTAGAAACCATCTTTGAGACTAACATACGGGTGCACTGTGTCTTGCCGACAGGCTATTTTAATGATGCTGACTGCATAAAGTTGGAAGAATATGTCCAACTTCCTCTTTCCTTGATGCGCCCCACAGATCCGATCGGCCGCCTGCTGCGCGAAGCTTGCGCGGAAAAAAATCTTTATCCAAACTCCATGATCGAACTGCGCAATTGCAAAGCTGCAATCGCGTTTGCCGAGAACGGCGTCGCTGTAGGGGTGGCCGACGACATTACGCTTGCCGGGGCCGCGCTTGCCAATTCCAGAGCGGTACCGTTTGACCCGCCGCTTAGCCTTGCAGTCTCACTGGTGCGAAAACCTGATCATCTGCCTTCGATTGCAGAATCCAGGTTGGTAGATGCATTCATGGCCTCATTGGAGAATATGCGCGATGGATAGCTTGATGAGATTTTTGCGTATCTGCCCAGCCTTTGGTTGGGCGGAGAGCTTATTGTTACTCTTCGAAAGGGCTTCGCTACTTCCTAGCCACTGGTTTGTCACTGCCAGAGCTTACTTTGCCAGAAGGATCAATATTTTTACTCGATGCAGGTATTAGCTCCTGCGCATTTAATAGAACATGCAGCTCGGTTCGCGTTGAGACGGTGTGCTTTCACGGGAATTCAATTGGACGTAACTTTTTCAAAAAGCCGAGAAGCAATTCTGTTTACATCGTTTGTTGTGTTGTTGGAAAAAACTGCAACCAATACGTCGTCTTCAAAGCTATATATGAAGAAGCTCCGGAACCCCACTATGCTGCCTTCGTGCATAACCAGATCCCCGCTTCTCATCACACCGAGACCGTAATGAGCCTCACCGCGCAAATCTCGCCCGGGCCATCGGTTCGCGTCGATGGAAACGACCGGTCGAAGTATGTATTCAATTGATTGCTTCGAGAGTCGTGGGTGTTTCATACGCCTGTACACATCCACCCATTGGGAGAAATCGCCTGCGGTGGTCACCAGGCCTCCGTCGGCAGGAGTGACCGGAAGCGATATGATGTCATCTTTGGCATAATCGCCTTTCTTGTGGTCCCATCGAAGACCTTGGGCGTCGTTTTGTTGGAGCTGAAACCGCTCGTCGTGAATCTCAGATTCGGTCATTCCCAGCGGAGCAAGAAGCTCGTTTCTTAGATAGTCACCAAAAAGGGTTTCTGTCCTGGATTCGATTATTTTGCCGAGCAGAGTGTAGCCAATGTTCGAGTATCGAAATCGGTCACCTGGTGTAAAATTTAGTTTGCTATGCATCGCCTCGCGGATCATTCCATCAATCGTCTTGTCGAATGCCCAGCCATCAGTCACGTCATAGTAGTCGCGCTCGATTGCGTAGTCTGGTATGCCGCTTGTGTGGCTCAACAGATGCCGGACACAGATTTGGGACCACATCGGCGATCTGTACTTCTGCGGCAGCAGACTGTTGATCGGATCGTCGAGCGTCATCCGCTCTTTTTCGACAAGTTGCAGTATCGCTGCGGCAGTGAACTGTTTGGTTAGGGAGCCGACATGCAGACGGTGGCTAAGCTGGTTCCGTGAGCCTTCGAGGGAAAGTCCGTAGGCGCAGTTGTGGGTGACTCTGTTCGCAATCTTTATGAACGCAACTCCGGAAAAATGCTCGACTGAGATCATTTCTTGAAGAAGGGCTTCCAATTGTTCGTCAACTACTTGGTCCAATCCGGTTCGCTCCCCCTCATTCGACGTGTATGAATAGCTCATCACCGCACTGCACTCCCGGACCAGAAAGCGCCTCAACCCACCACAACGTCGCGAAAGCTTCTTTGGGCTTGCGTGGTTATGCTCTCATTTTGATCCGCGGCTCTCCTAAACATAGCGGTGGACCCTTTCACAGGGAAAGGATCAATGGCTACTTTACGAGTGTAGTTTTTCTAGACGTCGCAAGTCACGATATATATAAATTATATATGTTTCATATATCATCTGGAGAATTGACAATGGGATTAGTTAAGATTGACGAAGTGCTGCACGAAGACGTGCGACGCGCCAGTGCGGTAATGTGTCGATCCATTAACGCACAGGCAGAATTTTGGATGAAAATTGGTATGTTGGCTGAGGCCAATCCTACACTTTCTTTTGTAGATATTATCAAGATGCAGCTAAAAGCGGCGACCATGAAAACTAACGTCGATGCTGCATAGGGTGTAGAAAGATGATCAACGAACCAACAACGTTTATGTTGGAGATCAAAGGCTTCTTTGACGCCTACATAGCTGCTTTCGCCCGTGAAGACGCTTCGTCTATCGCTGGAATGTGGGACGATGTTGGCCTGTTTCCTTCTCCGACTGGCAACTTCTCGATGAACAGGAAAGAATTCCACAAGCATTGCGAAACGCTTCTTAATTTCTATCGGACAATGGGTGTCGTCAATCCAACCGGCGCTTTGCTTTCGGTAGAGGAGTTATTCCCAAATGTTGCGCTCGCCCGTATGGCATACCGTGCGCTTGGAGCGGGCGAAGCAGTTGTTGCCGCATGGGAGCATGTGTACATTCTCCGAAAGACTGATCAACGTTGGCGCGTTTCGTGGACAATTGCGGATGATGAGATTGCAACTTGGAGTGCTGTCGAAGCCCAAAGCTAAAAGCAAACTACCTTTGAGTGATACCTCGAGCGTGCCCCACATTTCCTCTTAGGGTAAACAAGATGCTCAAAGGTTTTGGTTGAACGCGTCCGATCAAGATTGTGACACAGAAACACCTAAATAGCATCGTGGAATAAGATCACAGATTCATCAAAATTCGATCCCGGCCGATGCTTGGCTTCAAATCATTTGAATCTGTATCTACAAATCTTTCTCGTATCGAAGTCACGCACATGATCCTTAAAAGCCAATTCACGCCCGGACTCTGTAGATTTCAAAAATTCGTAGAATTGGTGGCCTAATCCATCTGTCACTGTGCCCTTAATTGCTGGACGCAGATACATACTGGTGCATTTGCCGAGGTTTTGTGCCCTCAATTCTCGGATATCCACAGGTCACCAACCGATGACCTCACATACATTCGGTGAAGGATCCAAAGGGCCGCTGAACCTGTTCACGTCTGTCTAACACACGACTTATCCCCAGAATGCACAGTCTTGGATCATGGGCACAGTCAGGCAATTAAGGACACAGTCTAGCAATTAAGGGCACAGTGACAGCGGCACGCAAGCTTACTCCAATAATATTGCGACTTCCCAAGGTTCTGTCGCAAACTCCGTCCCCACCTGTCAGATCGAACGCAGTTCTGTTAACGCG
>NZ_JBQFMP010000018.1:0-67295 GCF_056531905.1 Ruegeria sp. K11 | reverse complement strand
ATGATGCCGCATTCGGCGCGTCCACCAAAGTCGTTCCCAAATACATCTCGCCGGTGGACCCTGCGGCGCGCTGGACAGGCGCCGATGGAGGTGCCGCATTCTTCGCTTACTCCACCAACTACGTGGTTGATTTGGACAATGCGGTGATCGTTGACGTCGAGCCGTCGGTTCCGATCCGGACCGCTGAGGCCTCTGCGGCACGCCGTATGCTCGACCGGGTTACCGAACGCTTTGACATGACACCAGACAAGCTGGTTGGTGATACGGGCTACGGATCAGCAGAGATGTTGGGCTGGTTGGTCGAAGAGCGTGGCATCGCGCCACACATTCCAGTCTGGGACAAATCCAAACGGACGGACGGCACATTCTCACGCGAAGACTTCATCTACGACCCCGCAACCGACAGCTACACATGCCCCGGCAACAAGGAACTGCGAACATACCGCCGGAACTTCTCCAAGCCGCGAAAGCCCAACGGTGGCAAAGACGGGTTCATCCGATACCGCGCCTCGAAGCATGATTGTGACGCATGCCCACTGAAAGTAAATTGCTGTCCGAGACAGCCAGCCCGAAACGTGCTTCGTTCTGTTCATGAAGCAGCACGCGACGTCGCCCGCGATATCCGCAAAACCGATGCCTACATGACCTCATTCATTCAGAGGCGCAAAGTCGAGATGCTGTTTGCGCATCTGAAGCGATACATCGGCGTGCCGATGATGCGACTTCGAGGACCCAAAGGCGCGTACGAACAGTTCCAACTCGCAGCCACAGCACAAAACCTCAGGAAACTGGCAAAAATGGTTCCGCAACAACAACCAATAGGCTGAAAGGAACGGCAAAGCTGCTTCGAGCGCAACCCATCGGCAGCCCCAACGTCGACTTTTTCAACACTATCCGGACAATCCCCAAATTCGCTGCTGAGCTGGCAATGGCGACTTATTGAGATTCATCTGCCTGGCGCCCGAACCGTTGCTTTTGGATGGCGAACGATTGCCATTTGACATTGCCGTAGGGGGTTGGTCAGTTTGAAAGGTGAACCGAAAAAATGAGGCTTGTCTTTCATGAATATTCCGGCGTTTTTGATTTTTGTTTTGTTGCTCTTTCCAACAACAACCCGTGCCCAGGACAGTTCTTTTTGGACCCCGCCCACTAATCTCACTGGATGCGGCGGCAGTTTTTCAGGCGTCAATTCTTTTACCTTGTCGCAGCAAATTGTGCGTCGCCCATTTCCGAATGACGACGGAGTCAATTTCACGCACTACTACGGGATAGGCTTGTCGCGAACAATGGCAGGCAAGGACGTCCAAGATTTCAAGAACTACATTTTGGAAGTCGCTCGGGCAAAGACGTACACTAGAGGGACATACAAGTCAGGGAATTCTCCTTTTTATATTCAATCCACAATTTTAAAACTCACGGCTTTGTATATTACTTTCATGGATTCCAAAGGCCTACTTACTGCTGAGGAGCGGGCGACATTAATCGCTTGGGGCGCTCCAATGGTGAAAAATCAAAAACAGCTTAAGGGAAATAGTGCCGCTGACAGCCGGGCTGCGTCCGGTGTTGCGCTCATCAGTTGGGGTTCAGTCACGAACGATAAACGATTGATAAAAGCCGGTCAGAGAAACTGGCAGCAGGCACTTCCATATTTGATTGGCAGCACTGGCAATCTTACGCGACACAAAGACCACAAAGATGTACCGCTGAGCGAACTAAGTATGGAAGACGAGTATAATGAGACCTTGGCGCCCGTTATCGAGGGTGCTGCGATGTTGGAGAACCTTGGCATTGATGCTTTCAACACTTCTTACAAAGGGCGAAACGTTCATGACGCGGTCAATTGGTGGGCTGATGTCGTCGCAAGCAGACCACCCGGTTTCGACGGCTACCGGAGGAAAAACCACACTTGGTCGCTCGGTTGGATACCCATTTACGTCAGCAAGAACCCGAATAGCCCTTCAGCTCCACTATTGCGGCGAATGGCCAAAGACGTATCAAAGGGAAGGAAGCCAATGTTTGAAGCAATAAGCCTAGGAACTGCAACTGATTGTATCTGGGGTTACAGATAGACCATTTTGCGTGAATTCCCCTCTTTAGCCACCTGAACGCGTATGGAGCAATGCAGCTGCAGAGAAAGCAGTTCAATGCCGAAACTGTCCGTTTCTCAAGATCTGAAAAGTCTAGTTTTGAAGGTCAAATTCAGGCTGCGTCTTGTCTAAATGCGGATCGGAGAATGCGGTCAATACATTGCGCGGTTGTGGGTCCAGCAAAAACCCCAGTTCGGATTGGCCTTCCAGTACAGAGTTTTCACAGTTGCTGACGATCCGAATGCGCGATATGGAAACCGCACTCGGAAACACAACTGTGAGAAGAGTTTGCGACTGTACCGAGTGGAACATTCCAAATTGGTATGCCGAAGCCAGTCGGGGATTTCACATGATCAGAAAAAAATCAAAGCGCTTGCCCATCTGCGTCGAAGAACTGGAGTTTTTCCGGCGCGAAATGTAGGCCTATTCTGGTCCCTGCTTTGATATCTGTGTCCCCGCCAAGCCGAATAGTGACCTTTTCCTCGGTCCCACAATCGACAATGACGAACATGTCAGCCCCGAGGTATTCGACCACCTCGACCATCCCGTCGCTGTGACCGGTACCGGGTTCCACCGCGGTGATGTGCTCGGGACGGATGCCCAGCTTCGTGGCCGCACCGCCCCGGTCGAACGGACCACGACCTCCATTTTCCAGTTGGAACTCGGATTCAGACACTGTGCACGGAATGACGTTCATTTTTGGGCTGCCGATGAACTGCGCAACGAACAGGTTTGCTGGGCGTTCATACAGTTCGCGTGGGGTCCCGACCTGAGCGATCTTGCCGAATTCCAGCACCACGATCCGATCGGCCAAAGTCATCGCCTCGACCTGATCATGGGTTACGTAGATCATGGTACGGTTCAAGCTTTGATGCAGTTTGGCGATCTCATAACGCATTTCGACTCGTAAAGCGGCATCGAGATTAGACAATGGCTCGTCGAACAGAAATGCAGTGGGGTCCCGCACAATCGAGCGTCCGATGGCAACGCGCTGGCGCTGACCTCCTGACAAATCCTTGGGGCGTCGCTCCAGGTAGGGCTCGAGCTTGAGGACTTCGGCCGCTTTGCCCACGCGCTCGGCAATATCCGCTTTGGACTCGCCCGCGACCTTTAACGAGAAACCCATATTCTCGGCCACCGTCAGATGGGGATAAAGCGCATAGGACTGGAACACCATGGTCAGCCCCCTTTTTGACGGAGGATGATCCGTGACGTCATCTCCATTGATTAGCAACGACCCGCGCGAGATATCCTCAAGCCCGCCAATCATCCGCAACAAGGTGGATTTGCCGCAGCCCGAGGGGCCGACGAAAACCACAAACTCACCTTCTTCGATCAGCAGGTCGATGCCCTTGATGACCTGCACCTCGCCGAACCACTTCTCGACAGCGCTGAGTTCGATACTGCCCATTAGTTCCTCCCTGCCCAATGCAACCAGACGGCGGCGGTCCATGTGAACGAGTCGCCGCCCGCTGGACCTCCTGTCAAAGGATCGAAATACTCGGCAAAACCATGCTCCGCGATCAGGCGGGCGGTTTTCAGACGCAGGGTCTCGGCCTCGACTCCATGACCCATCTCGGCCAATCCAAAACCCGTCAGCATGTTCATGAACGCCCATGTCGGGCCACGCCAATATCGACGCGCGTCAAATTCGGGCAAGTCCAGATCATAGCTCGGGATCGGGTGCGGAACCGTGGTCAGAACCGTTTTGACCCGCTCCAGCATAGGGGCCGAGTCGATCCCGGCGTACCAGCACAGATAGCTGGCGTTCGAGACACTCTGTGCCCATTTTCCGGTATGCGCATCGCGTGCATCAAACGCACCAAGCGTGTCGTTCCAAAGAGACCACGCTCCTGCCTCCAATCTGGCTATATCCGCGTCGAGACCTTCGGCCTCCATCCCCAGCTCTGTACTGACGAGCAGCAGATCCCGGGCTGCGCGTAACGTGGTGAAGCTCATGGTGGGGTCGGCGACACGGAACGGGTTCAGCTCCAGCAGCTTGGCTTGGTCCCAACCGGCTTCGCGGCCGATTTGAACCAGCTTGATGTAGCGGTCATAGTCGTATTTCGTCGGCCGATCGGCACTGTTCACGTGACTTGTATCGCGACGCTGATATTCGCCTACGTCCGATGCATCAATTGCGGCCATGGTGTTGTCCCAATCGGGGGCATTGTCGCGTCCAGCCTCCCATGGGTGCGTAGTGCACACGGCGCCATGATCGTCCAGCCGCCAGGTCATGACCCAGCGGTGCCAGGCCAGCATTTTGGGGAACAGGGCGCGCATCCGTTCGGCCCCTGCGGTGCGGTCCATCTCTAGCACGCGCCGCGCCATGCTTGCCGCCAGCGGAGGCTGGATGATCCCCGAAGAAGGAATAGGCCCAGTGCCCCCCCACACATCTGGGCCGGGAAAATACCCGGGATCGGGTTTGTGAAACAGGATATGCGGGACCATACCATCTGCCCACTGGCCCGAGAACAGCGTCTCAAGCTCGACCCATGCGCGATTGATGTCGAACTCGGCAAATCCCAGTGCAGCGACGGCGCTGTCCCAGTTCCACTGATATGGGTAAAGGCCACTGGTGGGGATGGTATAACCACCGCGATCATTGGCAATCAGAATGTTGCGGGCCGATTCAGTCGGGCTCGTATAGTAGTTCATCTCAGTCATCCTTTGACGGACCCCGCAGTCAGGCCCTTGGTCATGAAACGTTCAAGCCCCAGAAACAGCGCCATGATGGGAACGGTGGCGATCACCGCACCGGCCATCAGGTGCTGTCGGGGAATTTCCGAGGAGTTCAGCATCGTGACGCCTCGGGTCAGGGTGAATTTCGACGGATCGTCCAGCAGCATGAAGGCCAGCAGGAACTCGTTCCAGGCGATCATGAAGACATAGAGCGACACCGACGCCAGCGCAGGCAGGCTGAGCGGCAGGGTGATCTTCCAGATCACCGCCAGCCGCGACAGGCCATCCATCAGACCGGCCTCTTCCACTTCGGTCGGCAGACCTCGGAAATAGCCTTGAAGCATATACAGCGCGACCGGGATCGTTGTGACCGGATAGATCATAACGATGCCAAGGATCGAGTTGCGCAACCCGGTCAGCGAGAAGGCAATGTAGATTGGCAGCGCCAGAACGATCATCGGCACCATGTAAATCAACAGTATCGAGCGTGAGAACGCCTTTTGCCCTTTGAACCGGAACCGTGCGACGGCATAGGCTCCGGGGACGCTGAACAGCAGCGTGATGAACACCGTCAGGACCGACACAAACAGCGAGGTCCAGAGGTAGGTGCCGAAATTGAAGTCGCGGAAAAGTTCCGTGTAGCTGCGAAACAGGGCCGTGCCCTGGGACAGATCGACCGAGAAATCCAGGGGGTTCTGCAACAAGGCCTGCTGCGATTTCAGGCTGGTCATCACCATAACATAGAAGGGGATGACCACAATCGCGGTGAAGAAGATATAGCCGAAGCCGGTGCAGAACCGGATCACGGCCTCTTCGTATTCGTGGCGGGTCAGCTCTGCGAACGGTGTTTCCTTCAGGATTGCTGCCATGGACAGGTGCATGACAACCGCCATCGCAACCACGGTGACCAATACAGCCTGCAGCGACGTGTCCGAACCGATCAAAACCGGCCCGAACCCGGTCGGGCAGGATAGGCCCAACAGCGCGGAAATCCCCAGACGTGCCGGTGCGCGCTGCGCCGGGAAGCGGACATAGACCAGACCGGCCACAGCCCCCCAGATCAGGCAGGGCAGGACCTGCGGCCGGAACGCCGCCCCGGTCGAGAATGACATGGTGATGGCGACCGATGTGGCGATCACCACAAGCCAGAGCGCACCTAGAACCGGGGCAGTGATATACCCTTTGCGCATCACAAACCCTCCTCTCGGCTGATGAAGCGGAAGAAGACAAAGCTGAAAGCAATCAGGCACATCAGGATGACCACGGCCACAGCCGCGCCCGCGCCAATGTTCGAGATCGCGAAGGCCTGTTCATAGACATTCACGGTCAGCGTGCGAGTGCCCGCATTGCCGCCTGTCAGCAGGAAGATGTCGTCGAACTTGTTGAACGTCCAGATGAAGCGCAGCAGGAACAGCACCGACAGGATGCCCAGAAGCTGCGGGATGCTCAGCAGCCAGAATTTCTGGAACGGCGAGGCCCCATCCATATCCGCTGCCTCATACATGCTGCTATCGATGGATTGCATCCGCGCCAGAATGAACAGGAAGGACAGCGGGAAATAGCGCCAGATCTCGAACACCGTCACCATGATCAGTGCCAGCGGGCGTTCGCCGAAGAAATTGATCGGTTCGCTGCTCAGGCCCATCTGCACCAACAAGGCATTGGCCGAGCCCGAGAACGGATCGAACAGCGTGACCCAAGTGAAGGCCACAGCAATGACCGGGGCCACGTATGGGAATAGATAAAGGCCTCGTATGATCCCTTGCCCCTTGAAGCTTTTGTTCAGCAACAAAGCCGCAAAAAGCCCCATCACCAATGCCCCGATGGTGCCAAAGACGGTGTAGAACAGCGTCACCCAAAGCACGCCCCAGAACTCATCCCCGTCAAAAACGCGGGCATAGTTTTCAAGGCTGAACTCGAAATTCGTCAGAATGTTCGGCCCGCTTCCGGTGACACCGGGTTCAGACCCTTCGATCAGATCCTCGAATGCGTCAGGGTCCCCGTCCACGGTGACCGGGATGCGGATGCGCTCGCGCTGGCCGCCTTCCAGTATGCCGAAGTCGCAAAACAGGTTTGGCCCGTCCAGAACGCAGGGCGCGGCGACCTCTCCGGGGGTGACGCCATCGGGCAGCGCGTCGGTCAGGGTAACGCCTTCAACGGCGATCTCCTGACTGGAATTGCGCAGGCGGTATTCGATGCGCAGGTCATCGCCCGAGCCCCGCAGGCTTTCGCGCACCACAGGCGCGGGCGGGCGCAGGTCAGACAGGGTGAACGGCTTGAAACTGATCCAGAAGATCGCCAGCAAAGGCAGGATCACCACAAGCGAAACGCTGATCACGGTCGGAGACAGCAGTGCCCAGGCCAGACGCGCCTCGCGTTTGGCAAGAGCCCCGGTTCCGGTCGGTGGGGTGGCCGAAGTCATGGGATACCTCGAAGGGTTGAGTGCAGCGGCGCAACCGCCGCTGCAAAAGTCACAAGGTTATTGCACCTTGGCGAGTTCTTCGTTCATGGCCGCAACGGCGGCAGCGGCGTCGATCTCATCGTCGATATACTGACGCACGACGCGGTTGATGGCCTGACTGTTGATCATCTTGGATGCCAGAGCCAGTTGACCCTCGGCAACGCCCCAGCGCTGCGCCACATCCAGACCACCGACAATTTCGTCGATCATCGCCTGATCATACAGCTCACCCAGAGGGGCCTTGCGGTCCACACCAACGGGCAGTTCTGCCCATGCTTCCGAGAAAGCGGTTGGGTTATCGGCATTGCCGCGACGCACCGGGAACTTGCCCTCGGGCGCGATGGCCAATGTCTGAGTATAGCCGTCATCCATGGCGAATTTGACGAACTCCATCGCGGCGTCGGTATCGGCGTCATTAGTGATTCCGAAATACCGAACATCACCCCAGGCCGCGCCGTCCGGGTTCGACGGTCCCGAGAAGTTGGTGACGATGCCGGTCTTGGAGGCCAGATCGCGCGAGGTCGGATCATCGTTGATTGTCGGCGGGGCGCTGTCGCGCAGGCCGGCTAGTTCGTCCAGAATGAAGGGCGACCAGATGATCATCGCCGCTTTGCCGTCGAAATACAGCTCGCGCGATTGCTTCCAGAACAGCTCGCCCGGAGGAGAGGCTTTTGAGATCGCCTTGTAGAAATCCAGAACCTCGGTGGTTTTGGCCTCATCCAGCGGCTGGAAGCCGTCCGCGCCAACCGGCGAGACGCCATTGGCAAGAAAGACATGCTCCAGCACCTGGCTCATGAAGTTCTCGTCCACCTTAGTGGCTGCGACAAAGCCGTACATCTCAGGCGGGTTGTGCAGTTTTTCAAGCGCAGCCTCGACCGCCGCAAAGGAACTGGGCGCGTCCAGCCCTGCGTCGTCGAACAGGTCTTTGCGGTAGACAACCATCTGCGTCCAGCCATCAACCGGGACAGATGCGGTTTCGCCATTAAAGGCCGCCATGTCCAACGCTCCGGGCGCGAACGTGTCGGCGCCCAGCTCTTCGATCACCTCGGTGGCGGCTTCAGTGTCCAAAATACCGGCCTCGGCCCAGGGCAGGGCATATTGCAGCGGGTGATAGACCACATCTGGCAGGTCGCCGGCGGCAAAGGCTGCGGTGGCGCGGGTGCCCAAATCGGTTTCGGTAACAGGGATCACCTCAACCGTGGTGCCGGTTTCAGCTTTAAACTGATCCGCCATTTCCTGCTGCTTGGCCAGTCGCTCGGGCTGTTCTTCGGTTGTCCAGAACCGTATCGTGTCCGCCTGCGCTGACACGGTGGTCAGTACAAGAGCAAGCGATGTTCCCAGCAGCAGTCTGGACGCTGTGGATGTCAATTTCATTGTTGGTCTCCCCGTTTTTGGTTTGTCAGATATTGTCGTTTCTGCGCCAGTTCTTCCGGTGTCAGTCTTGGCGGACCGTCCGACCCCCCCTCGACAAGGGTGGCGTCGGTCAGTTCGTGTAATGTCGAAGGGTCGGCGCCCCGGATTTGCTGGATCAGCAATGTTGCCAACCGTTGTCCAGCGTTGTGGGAGTCCACCGAAAAGGTGGTGAGCGCCGGACGAGCATATTGGCATTCCGGCACGCCATCATAGCCAATCACCGAGATGTCGCGCCCGATCTCGAACCCCTGATCCTGCGCATCCGCGCAGAAACCCAGCGCGGCCAGATCGGTTGCAAAGACAATAGCGGTCGGAGGCTGATCCAGCGCCACCAAAGCCCTTCCCTGCGCTGCGCCATCTTTACGCGTACGCGCACCCTCGCGGATCAGTTCCGGGATCAGCGGCAGACCGGCGGCTTGCAGGCCTTCGACATAGCCCTCACGGCGCAGATGGGCGTAGTTAAACTTGGGGTCGCTGCCGACAAAACCGATACGAGTATGTCCGAAATCGCTCAGCCGCAAAACGGCGTTGCGCATCGCGCTTTCCCCCGCAATGTCGAACCACGAGGTGTCATCCCACCTGTTCGGTTGGCCGTAGCCTGTGCGCCCATACAAGATATGGGGCACCTCAAGCCTGCGCAGCAGTCCGACACGGGCGTCCTTCACAGCAGTGCGTGGCAAAATGAAACCGTCGGCCTTGCGCTCTTCAAACAGGCGGTTGAGCACCTTCAGAGTGTCCCGCTCGGATGCGGCGGTTGAAATCGTCATTGTCCAGTCAAGTTTACTTGCGGCGTCACAAGCACCAGCCAGGAAATCCTGCAAGAAAGGGTTGTGTTGGTCCGGTTCGTCAGCATTCAGCACCATGGCAATCGCGCGCACCTGACCGGTGCGGATAGCCTGCGCGTGACTTAGCGGGCGGTATCCCATCGTGCGGGCAGCCTTTTCGACCTTTTTTCGCGTGATCTCCGAAATGTCTGGATAGCCGTTTAGGGCGCGCGACACCGTGCTTTTCGATAAACCCAGATGTGCAGCAAGTTCGTCAATTTTGACCCGGCCCGGACCCGAAGCGCGATCTGCAACTTTACGCGAGTGATATGAAAGATTCGTAGTCACCCTTTGCATTTTTTGTTCCGAAACCGGTTTCGGCAACACAAAAGTCAAAAATTTGTGCAAAATGCCAAAAGAACAATCTTCGGCTATGCCAAGCAAGGCCCAACGCTATGGCAGAAAATTGTTCGCCAATTGTGTTGGTGAGGTCAGCGTATGTCCAATTGGGTAAAACGCTTTTGGGCGTGTGCCCGTACTGCGGCCACGGACAAATATTTTGCACTTAACCTATACATTGTGGCGTAGTCGACCGTAACGGACACAGTGTAGTCTTGATAAAGGAACTCTTCGTCAAAACTCACGTTCTTGGGGAAGATACGCCCTTTTTGAAAGACCAAACTGGAACATGTTTGAACGCTACAAGCATCATACGACGTGCGTGTAGATCCAAATCCAATGTATGCGACGCATCTTTCAAATAGCACCAATTCAACTCACGCTGGGTCTAGCGAGAAGATGTGCCAAACCTGTTGGCTCGCACATCTTTGCCTGCCCATTTTCCTGAGGAAAAACTTCTTGCCAAAATGGCTGTCCACACAGGAGAGAAGATCGGCTCCAGCTTTCGGGTAACCAATTGCGCCAAAGCTGCAATGCAAACTGATCCGATCAAAGTCGCTGCGAACATTGACATGTTTGACCAGCGTTCATCCGATGCCCCTTGGCCGAAACGTTGGACAACGGCCAGAACAAACGGATGAAACAGGTAAATAAACAGCGTCAAGCTGGCCAAGTAGGCCACTCCGGTCGCCAGGGCCGGTTTCAGATAAACTTTGAACCCAAAGAGAATTCCGATCGACCCAATCGAAATGAACATAAGAGCCAGTGGCGCGGCATCGCGCCAATGTGTGGCCAAAAGAGCCACGACAACAAAGGACAAGACAATTTTGCTGTCTTTTGTCTGGGCGTAGAACAAACACCACCCCAGTGCAGCAAGTTGGAAGGCTCCGACCGTGTGCCGCAACCTGTGCGCTGCTTCAATTTCCATTACCCCTGCATATTCAAACGCAAGAGAGGCGCAAATCAGAATAACCGCCCCGGCTGCAAGTGGAGAGCCCGCAACCCACCTGCGCACCTTTGGGATCAGGAAGGGCAGGCAGGCAAGGGCCACAACTTGCACCAAAGCGGAAATGTACCAGTAGAAATGAATTTTTGTGCCGTTGTTTCTGGTTTCATCGTAATTCCCGAACAACAACCACCAGTCAGCCTTTACTGGTGTCAAGGCGAAGTGCACAAGTATCAGGATCAGGTAATACCAAAGAAGCACCTTACCCATGGATCGCAAGGCGACGCGCAAAACGTCGCCCTTGAACAAAGACTCGCTCTGGAATCTGGCGATGGAATAGCCGCTGAGGACAAGCAGAAAATAGGCGCCACCGCCCAGATAAAACTGGGTCGAATGATTGGCCAATATCACACAAATGGCTGCGACCCTGAACACCATTTCCATCGGCACCGCGCGCGAGGGCTGAATGTCCTTGGGGGTCTCATTGCTTTCGAGTGCAACCAGGTCTGCAAGCGGTCTTCTTTCCCACCCTTCCGGAACATCGTGTCCCTTACTGCTCAGAAACAGCTCAACCTCGAGATAGGAAAGGCTGTCACCGCCGTAATCGCTGAAGGATTTCGACAGGTCGATGTATTCGACCCGCAAGGCATGTTTCAAGACCGACAGGAAATCGTCAGTGCTCGTATCGGAAGAAGCCTCAATTTTTTCGGCCTGTGTCCGAAGTGCACGGTAATCGATCTTGCCGGATGGCAATGTCGGCGCCTGGTCCAGATACTCAATCTTGACCTGATTGGTTCCAAGCTTGAACCTGTCCCTCAGGCGAACCTCAAGCGAGGGCTCCGATTGGGATCCAATCACAAAGACCGCCAGCAAATCGTCTGTTCCACTGCAATACGCAGCAATCTGATCCGATCTGAGATACGCCTCGACATCATCAAGGTTGATGCGCAGCCCGTTGGGCTTGATGAATCTGGACTTGCGGCCAACGATTCTGAAAAAGCCGTCCTTGGTCCTTTCGGCGATATCGCCGGTTCTCAGTTCGGACAATTCATGCCCGTGTCCAAGGTCTCTTCGACTGGTCGCATAGCCCATCATGACGTTCGGGCCCCGATAAACCAGTTCGCCGGCTGTATTGGTCGCGGAAATCACGCTTTGGTCTTCGGCTACGATCGTAAGCTCACCGCCGGGGATGGCCTGACCGATCGTGTCGATTTCATCTGGGGCCGCTCCGAGTGGGACATACGATATTCGAGGCGATGCCTCGGTCTGCCCGTACATCGGGATAAAGCCCCAGCCCTCACGAACCGATAACGATCTGAAGGAACGCGCGAGGTCCTGCGGCAGCTTACCCCCGGCTTGTAAGATCAGGCGCAAGCTGGGCAGTTTTGTGTTGCTGAAACCTGACTTTTCCAACAGTTCAATCTGCAGCGGCACCAGAGGCAGAACAGAGACGTCAAAGCGCCGTGCCAAATTCCAGAACTCATCCGCTGTCGTTGGATGGTCGGTCAGTATGCACGTCCCGCCCGCAGCCAGTTGTGTGTTCAGCACCGACATGCCGTATGAGTAAAACCAGGGCAAAGAGGTTATCGCAACATCCTCATCGGTCAGCGACAAATACGTGACAATGGACCAGGTATTCGAAGCGATATTCCGGTCTGAAAGGCGAACCAGTTTGGCCGAGCCGGTTGTTCCCGATGTCGACAACAGAATCCGAAGCTCGGGCGACATCTCGGCCTGCAGGCTCGAACCAACTTGCGTATTGAGTTTGCCGTCGCGGTGAGAAACCGTCAGGTTTGGCTCGAATGCGCGCTGTATGCTGTCCCGCGCCGATGGGCGATTGGGCTCTGTCAGTATGATTGGCCAGTTTTGCCGCAAAGCGCCAAGATAGGCGACGACGGCCATAGGGTGGTTTGATGCTTCCAGCGAAACGATCGGGTGTTCTGTTCCACAAACTTTTTTCGCATCGACCGCCCATTTGTCGGCCTGTTCTGCCAAATCGAGATAGGTCATCGAACCGGAACAGTGAATCAGGGCGATTTTGTCTCCGAACGTCTCAAGGGTTTCCCAAAAGAACAGCTCGTGCCAATCTTCGTTCATTAAATTAGAGCCTTGTAATCACGTAAGAAATTTGAACCACATCACATACAAGCGGTTTGTGCTTTGCTATGCTACAACTTCGTATCTGAGCGTTTGTGTTGGGTTCAATGAGATGTCACAGCTATGTGCAGAAAGTGTGGCAATTTGGATGTTTTGCTCTGAGTGCTGCGGTTTTTTAGTTTCTGCTGTGCGTATCAAGACTTTGGATTTGATACTGAGCGCAATCGTCCACGCGGATAGCTGCACGGAGTCTCGCTTCTTGAGAGAAGACCAGTTCGTCGCAACGTGGAAACGGCTTCTGGCTCACAACAAAACATACAGCTAATTGAACTTGGACAAAGTTGTGTCGTGGCCACCATCTGGGGGAGGAAGGAGTAGGGGTGTTGAACCTGCGGCCCCGGATCACCTCTGTTGACATGGCTGCAGGCATCAAAATCACGTGCACCGCGAAGGAGGGCAAGTCCCGCCCGGCGATCATATGTCGGACGGTATTGCCGCGGCTTTGGTCCCTCTTGTCTAGGATCTGAAGATGTTTACCAATGGGACCGTCATACCGATTGGAGGCCTGTCCATCCACCGATTGAAGGGGTGAATTGCGATGACAGCTGCATATGACTTTATCATCGTTGGCGGTGGATCGGCCGGCTGTGCGCTGGCCGCGCGGTTGTCAGAAAACCCGGATGTGCGCGTTCTGTTGCTGGAGGCGGGCGGCAGCGACCAGCATCCGTTTTATCATTTGCCCGCAGGTTTTGCGAAGATGACCAAGGGGATCGGGTCCTGGGGTTGGGAAACGGTCCCGCAAAGACATATGCAGAACCGGGTGTTCAACTATACGCAGGCTAAGGTCATTGGCGGCGGATCGGCCATCAACGCACAGATCTACACACGCGGCAACGCACAGGACTATGACGAATGGCGTCAGATGGGGTGCGAGGGTTGGTCTTATGACGATGTCCTGCCTTTTTTCCGCAGGGCCGAGGACAACGACACCTACAACAACAAATACCACGGGCAAGACGGGCCACTTGGCGTCTCGCAGCCCTCGGCTCCACTGCCGATTTGCGAGGCGTATTTCGAGGCCGCCGGGCAGCTGGGTATTCCCAGGAATGAGGATATCAACGGCGAAAAGCAAGATGGCGTCTGCTTCTATCAACTGAATCAGAAACATGCGCGCCGGTCCTCGGCGGCGATGGCCTATCTTGCGCCGATCCGGGGGCGCGGAAACCTGACCCGCAGGTTGGGGACGCAGGTCGCCCGGATTGTGGTGGAAAATGGGGTTGCCAGAGGCGTGCTGTTGATGGACGGAACAACCCTGCACGCGGACAAAGAGGTGATCCTTTCCAGCGGTGCCATTGGTACACCGCGTCTGCTGCAACTGTCAGGGATCGGTCCGGCGGATCATCTGCGCGGGTTGGGGATCGACGTGGTTTGCGATCAGCCCAACGTGGGGGAGAACCTTCAGGATCATCTGGACCTCTATTGTATCGCCGAAGTGACTGGCCCACATACCTATGACCGGTACACCAAGCCACATTTGAGCTTGATTGCAGGTCTTCAATACCTGCTGACACGCACAGGCCCGGTGGCATCCAGCCTGTTTGAAACCGGTGGCTTCTGGTACGCAGACCCCGACGCGCGCTCGCCAGATATCCAGTTTCATCTGGGGCTGGGCACAGGCATCGAGAAAGGGGTTGAGGCAATGCCCAACGGCGGCGTCACTCTTAACTCTTGCTACTTGCGGCCACGGTCCCGCGGCACCGTACGTCTAAAAAGCGCTGACCCGGGCAAAGCGCCGCTCCTGGATCCCAATTATCTGCAAGATCCACAAGACCGAGAGATGTCGATCCGGGGGTTGAAACTGACACAAGAGATCCTCTCGCAAAGCGCGTTGGCCTCGTACGTCAAAGCCATCCGTTTGCCGGGGCCAGACGTCAAGACGGATGAGGAATACTTCAACCACATCTGCGAACATTCCAAAACCTCGCACCATTGCGCGGGAACCTGCCGAATGGGTGCGGATGAGGGTGCCGTTGTCGACCCTCGCTTGCGGTTCAATGGGATCGAACGTCTGCGCGTGGTCGACAACTCGATCATGCCGACGGTTGTATCATCCAACACCAATGCTGCGGCGATCATGATCGGCGAAAAGGCCAGCGACATGATCCGCGAAGATCATTCGTTCTGAGGATAGTTAAGCAGTTTTGGACCCATACCCGAACTGCCGGAGATTATGCAGTGTGGAGTGATCCGCATGTTCATCTGCCGGAGCTATCAAACAACGAGGGATCGTTGCGTCTACCGGCCATTCGGCAGAATTGAGGCCAAAAAAGAGTGCGTTGCGAAATTTGTCACTGACTGTAGAAACCTCGCGTCTTGTCGTTCGTTGGCGCATTTATCCCCCGCAACGCCATGCTCTCGGAGCTTTCGTAAAATGGTGCTGTTAAGGTCGGTGATGACCGACAGAATGTGTGATGGTAGGAGTGTGACCAAGACTGGTTCGAATGTGTCTGGTATTAAACGGCCGGCTTCGCCTCGTCCGAAAATACCAACGTTCTGAAAACACTCAGGCCTTACAAATTAATCGATCCAGCATCTGGAATTTACGTTCGACAAACCTGAGAAACCGGTTCGAAGAAGCCGACATGACGCGATCGCGAAGTGTAAGGCAACCCAAGTGTCTATCAGGGTCACCGATCTTAATTGGAAGTGAGGTCAGGGTATTCTGGCGCTGCATCATGAACACGACAGAAAACGGCAGCACAGTAAGCGAGTCCGAGCCTGTCAGAACATTGGCGACCGCGCTCAGTGATCCCCCGGTGAAGCTGATTTTGAGATCGCGAACTCCAATGCCGTCCAATGTGTTCCTCAAGTCCCGAAACAGCGGGCTGTTCGCTGGTGGTGCTATCCAGGAATATTCGGTGATGTCGTCCAGCTTGACTTCTTTTTTGCGCGCCAAGGGGTGGCCAGCACGGCAGGCGATGACATTGCGGCCCGGTAGAATCTGACGAAACTCGAATTCGTCAGCCACGTCTGCCGGACGAATTGGCAGGATTGCCACATCCAGAGTTTCACCAGAAAGCTGGGACAAAAGTTCGGCTGGATATCCGTAAGACTGATCAATCCTGATATTGGGATGATCGGCCTGAAACTCTGCAATCACACTTGAGATCACACCGTCCATAAAGATCGGAGTTCCGGCGACACGGACCGCGCCCGCCAAACCCTGACGGTGTTCTTCTACCAGACGGCTGGCAAGACGACCTGCATCCAAAATGCGACGACCTTCCTGCGCCAGTGCAAGCCCTAACTCGGTTGGTTGCAGCGGTCTGCGCGTCGGCAGGAAGAGCGGTTCTCCCACCCGTTCCTCCAGTAAAGACACGCTTCTGGACACGCTCGGTTGGGATTTTCCAAGTAAAACAGCGCCCTCTGTCAAACCGCCCGCTTCGACAATAGCGGCGAGAATTTCCAGGTGTCTTGGATCCAGCTTCATAACCCGAAGTTATATTGAGCGTAGAGAATTCGATCAAGCGTGCATTCTTGGCCTGCTAGCGTTGCAACAACCCGCAATTTCACGCAGGACAGGAACCCGTCCCATGGCCCCCAACATAACCAGCATCAACGGACAGAAAGTCCAGTTTGGGCAGGGGGTACGCAATGCAATTTGCACTGAGCTGGCCGAGCTTGGGTCTGACAAGACGCTGGTACTTTCGACGCCGCAACAAGCGGACATGGCGATGGAACTGGCAACCACGATCGGTGATCGGGCGGCGGGTGTCTTTACCCGCGCAACAATGCACACCCCGGTCGACGTGACCGACGAAGCTGTCGAACATGCGCAGTCCGTTCAAGCCGATAGCATCGTTTCCATCGGAGGTGGCTCGACCATTGGGTTGGGAAAAGCGATAGCACTGCGCACGGGGCTACCACAGATCGCCATTCCGACCACTTATGCAGGCAGTGAGGCTACTCCGATCCTGGGTCAGACCGAAGGTGGTATCAAGACCACACTTGTGGACCCGAAGGTTCTGCCGCGGGTCGTTCTGTACGATCCCGAACTTGTCGCCTCATTACCGCCCGCGATGACTGTGACCAGCGCTTTGAACGCAATGGCTCATGCCGCCGAGGCCTTGTATGCCAAAGACCGAACAGCGCAGACCACAGAATTGGCGGTCGACGGCCTGAGGGCGTTTGCAGAGGGTCTTCCAACCGTTGTCGAAAACCTCAACGACCTGAAGGCCCGAGAAGAAACGCAGCGTGGCGCATGGGCCTGTGGCACAGTGCTTGGCCTGGTTGGAATGGCGCTGCATCACAAGCTGTGCCACACGCTGGGTGGGTCCTTCAACCTGCCGCACGCGGAAACCCATGCGATCGTTCTGCCTCACGCAATCGCCTATAACGCAGAGGGTGAGCCAGACCTTCTAACCCCTGTCTCGGAGGCTCTGGGAGGCACCGAACCGGGGCAGGCGCTTTGGGATTTTGCTAAGAAAATGGGCGCACCGATGGCTTTGAAAGACCTTGGGCTTGCCGAGGCCGATCTGGATCGCGCCACCAAAATCGCACTCAAGAACCCGTATTGGAATCCGCGTCCCGTCACGGCTGACGGGCTGCGGGCGCTTCTGCAAAACGCTTGGGCGGGCACCGCCCCAAGCGTTTGAGTTCACCGTGTCAAGGGAGGGACACATGATCACACGTCGCAAATTGCTGCAATCCAGCGCCGCAACCGGCCTCGGGCTGGCCGCCGGCGCGCTCGCCGCACCCGCTATCGCACAGGGAGCGAAGATCAAGCTGGGCTATGTCAGCCCGCAATCCGGTCCGCTGGCCGCGTTTTCCGAAGCAGACACGTATATTCTGGACAACTTCGCCGCATCCGAGGCGGGTGCGAATTTCGAAGTTATCGTCAAGGACAGCCAGTCCAACCCGAACAGGGCAGCAGACGTCGCGGGCGAGTTGATCGTGGATGATGAGATCGACCTGATGCTGGTCGCCTCGACCCCCGAAACAACCAACCCGGTTGCGGCCACCTGCGAGGCCGAAGAACTGCCCTGCATCTCGACCGTTGCCCCGTGGCAGCCGTGGTTCATCGGCCAGCAGGGCAATCCCGGTGATCCCGGATCGTGGGAGCCGTTCTATTACGCCTTCCACTTCTTCTGGGGGCTAGAGGATGTGATCTCGGTCTTCACCGCGATGTGGAACCAGCTGGAGACCAACAAACAGGTCGGCGCTTTGTTCCCGAATGACGGCGACGGCAACGCCTGGGGTGATCCCAATGTCGGCTTCCCTCCGGTTCTGTCCGAGTTGGGGTATTCCCTGACCGACCCCGGTCGGTACCAGAACCTGACCGATGATTTCTCGGCCCAGATCAATGCGTTCCGGCAGGCGAATGTTGAAATCGTCACCGGCGTTCCGATCCCGCCTGATTTCACGACGTTCTGGAGTCAGGCCAAGCAGCAAGGCTTTACCCCGAAAGCCGCAAGTATTGGCAAAGCCATCCTGTTCCCGCAAGCAGTCGAAGCCTTGGGCAATGCCGGAAACAACCTGAGCTCCGAAGTTTGGTGGTCGCCGACGCATCCCTTCTCATCGTCGCTGACTGGCGCAAGCTCGGCTGAAATGGCGCAAGGGTACATGGCCGCCACAAGTCGCCAGTGGACCCAACCCATCGGCTTTGTGCATGCGCTGTTTGAAATGGCTGCCAACGTCATGGGACGTGTGGATGACGCGGGTGACGGGGATGCAGTCGCCGAAGCAATTGCGGCCACTCAACTGGATTCAATTGTCGGCCGGATCGCCTTTGATGGGGCGGGCCTGCCGCCCTTTGCGGCACAGAACGTGGCAAAAACGCCTTTGGTCGGTGGGCAATGGCGGCTGCTCGACAATGGAAGCTATGACCTTGTGATCGTCGACAACTCTTCTGCGCCCGAGATTCCCACAGCGGGCGTGATGGAAGAAATCTCCTGATCGCAATGAAACCAGAGCCCCGGACCCAAGTCCGGGGCAGGAACACCGGTATGACCATTCTTTCGCTCAAAAACGTCTCCAAAAGCTTCGGAGCCCTGACCGTTACGGACGATGTCAGCTTTGACGTCGAACAGGGGCAAGCCCTTGGGATTATTGGTCCGAATGGGGCTGGAAAGTCGACTTTGTTCAATCTGATTACCGGCAACCTGACCTCTGATACTGGATCAATCCATTTCGACGGGGCTGACGTGACGCGCGTGCCACCCATGCAGCGATGCCTGTCGGGCATAGGTCGTTCGTTCCAGATCCCGCAGCCATTTGATCACCTGACGGTGTTCGAAAACCTGCTGGTGGCGGCGACGCACGGTCAGAGCAAATCTGAACAGGAGGTCGAACAGGCTTGTGCCCAAATTCTGGAGCAAACGGAATTGCTGGACGTGGCGAATGACCCGGCCAGCGGCTTGCGTTTGCTGCAACGTAAGCGGCTGGAGTTGGCCCGCGCAATGGCGACGAACCCTAAGCTGCTGTTGCTTGATGAAATCGCCGGAGGCCTGACTGACGCGGAATGCACCGCCCTGATCAACACGATCAAGGGGCTACACAGCAGTGGCGTGACGATCATCTGGATCGAACACGTCCTGCATGCGCTCACTTCGGTCGTTGAACGGCTGCTGGTTCTGGATTTCGGCAAGGTCATCGGTCTGGGTGACCCGGACGAGATCATGAACAGCCGGGAAGTCAAAGAAATCTATCTGGGGATCGAAGTCTGATGAGCCTGCTGGAAACCCACGCGCTGACCGCCCATTATGGAGATTTCCAAGCCCTGTTCGGTGTGGACATCAACCTGGACGAAGGTGAAACCGTTGCCATCATCGGTGCAAACGGGGCCGGGAAATCGACCCTCATGCGCTCGATCTCCGGTGTTCTGACCAACGGGTCTGATCAGGTGCGCTTTGACGGGCAACCCATCGGCGATCTGCCCGCAGATGAGATCATGGCGCGCGGGGTGGCAATGGTGCCTGAAGGGCGTCGGCTGTTTCCTTCCCTAAGCGTCGAGGAAAACTTGCTGATCGGCACCTATGGCCGAAAGGCACCCGGCCCTTGGTCTTTGCAAACAATCTACGACCTGTTCCCGATCCTGAAAGAGCGCCGGAGCCACCCGGGCACAGCCCTTTCTGGCGGGCAACAGCAGATGGTGGCCATTGGCCGCGCCCTGATGAGCAATCCGCGCGTTCTGTTGTGCGATGAGATCAGCCTTGGTCTCGCACCTGTGGTCATAAAGGACATCTACGACGCAGTCCCTCGCATTCAGGAGGCCGGAGCCAGCCTGATCGTGGTGGAACAGGATATTGGCCAGGCCATGAAGGTCGCCGATCGCGTCTACTGCATGATGGAAGGCCGCGTCACGCTGGAAGGCACCGCAGACTCGCTCAGCCGCGAGGCCATACACGACGCCTATTTCGGAGCGGCCGCGGCATGATCTGGATCGACACCATCATTCAGGGCGTGCTGCTGGGCGGGCTCTATGCGCTGTTCGCGGCAGGTCTGAGCCTTGTGTTCGGGATCATGCGCTTGGTCAATCTGGCCCATGGCGATCTGATCGTCTTTGCCGCGTATCTGATCCTTCTGCTGGTCTCACTGCTTGGGCTTTCTCCGTTCCTGGCAGCGACCATTGCCGCACCGATCATGTTTGGCCTGGGTTGGGCCTTGCAGAAGCACGTGCTGAACCGCGTTCTGGGGCCTGATATCCTACCGCCTTTGCTTGCGACATTCGGTCTGTCGGTCGTCTTGCAGAATGCTCTGCTCGAAGGGTTCTCAGCAGATAGCCAACGTTTGCCTGCGGGCGAAATAGCAACGGCTTCCGTTCAAATGGGCGCGCTGAACCTCGGCGTTCTGCCGCTGCTGACCTTTGCCTCGGCAATCCTTGTCATCATCGGTCTGAACCAGCTTTTCTATCGCACGGAACTGGGGCGGGCGTTCCGCGCGACCTCGGACGATGCGGTGACAGCGGGTCTGATGGGTATCCGGCCAGAACGTATCTTCGCCACTGCGACAGCCATCGCAATGCTGGTCGTTACCTTGGCGGCGCTTTATCTGGGAATGCGGGCCAACTTTGACCCAAATATTGGTCCTGCGCGCCTGATCTACGCTTTTGAGGCAGTGATCATTGGTGGCCTCGGAAGCCTGTGGGGCACGTTGGTCGGAGGCATCATTATCGGCGTCGCTCAGACTGTCGGGGCCGCAATCAACCCCGAATGGCAAATCCTGGCTGGTCACCTGGCGTTTCTTTTCGTGCTTCTGATCAAACCCAGAGGCCTGTTTCCAAGGGCGGTGGACTGATGGCCGATACCTCAATGTACCGCGTCCAGACACAGACCCGCGCGTCCTACAGCGCCGGAGCCGTCTGCATCGCCCTGATCATCCTGTTCATCCTGCTGCCGACATTTGCCAGCCGAGGGTTGATCCAGGACCTGTTCTTCATCTTCACCATGCTTGTACTGGCGCAGTTCTGGAACTTGCTGGCGGGGTATGGTGGTCTTGTGTCCGTCGGCCAGCAAGCGTTCGTTGGCATGGGCGCCTACGCCATGTTCGGCGGTGTCATCCTTTGGGGTATGGACCCGGTTCCGGCGGTCCTGCTGGGCGGCGTTGCAGCCATGATTGTCGCCATCCCCACGGCCTTCTTCGCCTTCCGCCTGCAAGGGGCTTATTTCGCCATCGGCACATGGGTCATCGCCGAGGTCATGCGCCTGCTGGTGGCGCAATGGAAAGTGCTCGGCGGTGGCACCGGAACCTCTCTGCCGCGCACGGCTACGCGCGAGATGTGGGCGACCGAATGGATTCAGACGACGTTTGACGTTCGCGGTGCGGCCGCACGGGATATCCTGACGTACTGGCTGGCCTTGGCGCTGGTGATCGCAACAATCGCTGGTATCTACTGGCTGCTCAGAACAAAACGTGGGCTGGCACTGGCTGCTGTCCGAGACAACGTTGAAGCCGCGAAATCCGTCGGTGTCGATGCGGTGCGGATGAAATGGCTGGTCTATCTTGTCTCAGCCGCAGGAACCGGGCTGACAGGTGCGCTGATCTACGTTCAGAAACTGCGGATTTCGCCTGATGCCGCGTTCTCGGTCACCGACTGGACGGCTTACGTGATCTTCATCGTCGTGATCGGAGGCATCGGCACCATCGAAGGTCCGATCCTGGGCGTGTTGATCTTCTTCATCCTGCAAAGCCTGCTGGCCGATTACGGCTCCTGGTATCTCATGGTGCTCGGGCTGATCGGCATCGCCGTCATGCTCTTCGCACCGCGCGGCATCTGGGGGCTGATCTCTGAGAAAACCGGGCTTCAAATATTCCCCGTGCGCCGTCGTCTGGTGATTGGCGCGCAGTTGAACAAGGAGGATTGATCCATGAAAACACTCGCATTGACGGTCGCGGTCGCAGCACTTGGAACTGGTGCATTTGCTGGCAGTTCCCTGCCGGGAATGACGGGCACAGACCATGTGGGGTTTACAGTCCCGAGCGTTGATGAGGCTGTCACCTTCTTTCAGGACGTGATCGGCTGCAATGTGTTCTACCCGTTGGGGCCGTTCTCGGGCGGTGACAGCACATGGATGGCAGACCATCTGAATGTGGACGCCAAGGCCGAGATCCCGACAATGCGGCTGGTGCGCTGCGGCAATGGCGCCAATTTCGAGATCTTCGAATACACCGCACCCGATCAGGATACGAAACTGCCGCGCAACTCGGATATCGGCGGGCATCACATCGCGTTTTACACCACCGATATGGAAGGTGCCGTCAGCTATTTGCAGGACAAGGGTATTCAGGTCCTCGGCAACCCGACCACCATGACCGACGGCCCAAGCGCCGGTGAAACATGGGTCTATTTCCTCGCCCCCTGGGGCATGCAGTTGGAACTGGTCAGCTACCCGGACGGCAAAGCCTATGAGACCGAATATGACGGGCGCCTCTGGGACCCACGGTCCTGAGAAATTCAAAGAACAAGGGAGAGAGTTTATGGCCACCATCACAACGGATGTCCTGATCATCGGGACCGGACCGGCGGGGTCTGCAACGGCGGCTTTGCTGTCGAGCTATGGCGTCGAAAACATGGTCATCAACCGCTATCGCTGGCTGGCCAATACACCGCGCGCGCATATCACCAATCAACGGACCATGGAGGTGTTGCGCGACCTTGGTCACGAGGTCGAAGCCGAGGCCTATATGCATGCCGCGCATCAGGATTTGATGGGTGAAAACGTGTTCTGCGAAAGCCTCGCCGGTGAGGAAATCGGACGGATGAAAAGCTGGGGCAATCATCCGCTTTCCAAGGCCGAACACCTGCTGTCCAGCCCGACCATGATGAACGATTTGCCTCAGACTTTCATGGAGCCGATCCTGTTCGGCACGGCCTGTCGCCGTGGGACTCAAGCGCGGATGAGCACCGAATACTTGCGACATGAGCAAGACGCAGATGGTGTGACAACGACCTGTTTGGATCGTTTGTCGGGCGAAGAAATCACGATCCGATCGAAATACCTGGTCGGCGCGGACGGGGGTAATTCTCTGGTCGCCGAACATGTCGGTCTGCCGTTCGAAGGTCAGATGGGTGTCGGCGGGTCCATGAATATCCTGTTCCGTGCGGACCTCAGTAAATACGTCGCGCATCGGCCATCGGTCCTTTATTGGGTGATGCAGCCCGGTGCGAATGTGGGTGGCATCGGCATGGGTCTGGTCCGCATGGTCCGCCCGTGGAACGAATGGCTCATCGTTTGGGGCTATGACATCAACCAACCTGCGCCCGAAGTTGACGCGGCCATGGCCACACAGGTTGCGCGCCAGCTTGTTGGCGACCCCGAGCTTGAGATCGAACTGATCAGCGCCAACACCTGGACCGTCAACAATATGTACGCGACCCATATGCAAAAGGATCGCGTGTTCATCATGGGCGACGCCGCGCATCGCCATCCGCCGTCGAACGGGCTGGGGTCAAATACTTCGATACAAGACAGCTTTAACCTCGCCTGGAAACTGGCAGCTGTCCTGAAAGGTCATGCGGGTGAGAGCTTGCTGGACAGCTACAGCGAGGAACGCGCGCCTGTCGCAAAACAGATCGTCACGCGCGCGAACCAGTCGATTGGCGAGTTCGGACCGATCTTTGAATCGCTGGGAATGGCTGAAGGCGTTGACCCGCAGGTCATGCAAAGCAACCTTGAGGCTCGCACAGGCTCAACACCGGAAGCTGCGGCACAAAGACAGGCCATTCGCGAGGCCATTGCCTTCAAGAAATATGAGTTCGATGCGCATGGCGTTGAAATGAACCAACGCTACGACTCCTGCGCGATTGAAACGGACGACCAGCCCAACCCCGGTTTCGATCAGGACGCGGAACTTCATTACCAGCCGACCACGTGGCCGGGTGCTCGAATTCCACATGTCTGGGTTTTCGATCACAATACGGGCAACAAACATTCGACGCTGGACTTGTGCGGTCGCGGAGAATTCACACTGCTTACGGGAATCGGAGGCGAGGCTTGGGTAACCGCAGCCGAGGCTGTGTCTCGGGAACTGGGAATGCCCATTCGCTGTCACGTCATCGGCCCGCGCCAGACCTATGTCGACCACACCGGGGATTGGGCGCGGGCGTCGGAGGTTTCGGATACGGGCTGTTTGTTGGTCCGCCCTGATCAACACGTGGCATGGCGCTCAGCCAATATGGCTGCGGATGCCGAAGCCGAACTGCGACGCGCGCTGACCACAGTACTTTCGCGATGAGCCAATCTGGAGCAAGCTTATACAAGTCAGGAGGCCAAAATGCACTCGCATGAGAAGGGATACTTCACCGAGGAAAACTCTTCCGAGGTCGTCACCGCACGGAACAAAAATGCTGAAAGCGAACGGCTTAAGCAGGTGATGGAGGTCATCACGCGAAAGCTCCATGAAGCTGTGAAGGAAATCGAACCAACGCAGCAGGAATGGTTCGAAGCCATTATGTTTCTGACCAAGGTTGGGCATATGTGCGATGACTGGAGACAGGAATACATTCTTCTGTCCGATGTTCTGGGCGTGTCGATGTTGGTGGATGCGGTGAATTCTCGTCGCCCAACCGGAGCTTCCGAGAACACCGTGCTGGGCCCTTTCCACGTAGGAGGTGCCCCGGAATACGAGATGGGCCACAATATTTGCCTCGACCAAAAGGGTGAGGACATGGTGGTGCGGGGTCGTGTTGCCGATGTGGAAGGCAATCCGTTGGAAGGGGTCAAGATTGATGTCTGGCAAGCCAATGATGACGGGTTTTACGACGTACAGCAGAAAGGCATTCAGCCTGATTTCAACCTGCGCGGCGTCTTCACGACCGGTGCTGATGGAGCCTATTGGTTCCGTGCGGTGCGGCCAAAGAACTATCCGATCCCGGATGATGGGCCGGTGGGCGATCTGTTGAAGCGTCTTGGTCGACACCCGTACAGACCAGCACACTTACACTATATCGTTTCAAAAGACGGCTACGACGACCTGACCACGCATATCTTCGATCCCGATGACCAATATATCAACTCGGATGCGGTATTTGGCGTCAAAGAAAGCCTGATCGCCGAATTCAACCAGGTCGATGATCCGGCGCGATCTGCGGAAGTTGGCTTTGAAGGTCCGTATTGGGATGTCGAATTCGACTTTGTCCTCGCACCGAAAGAGGCCTGAAATGGCCGACCCCTGCATCATTTGCGTTGCAATAACCGGCTCCTTGCCAACAAAGGCCAATAACCCGGCTGTCCCCATAACAGTTGAAGAACAAGTCGAAAGCACACAGGCAGCTTTTGAGGCAGGGGCATCGATTTGCCATGCCCATGTTCGAAATGATGACGAGACACCGTCAAGCGACCCGGAAAAGTTCGCAAGGTTGAAAGAGGGGCTTGAGAAACACTGCCCCGGTATGATCATCCAGTTTTCGACAGGCGGGCGTTCAGGGGCAGGCAAGACGCGCGGAGGCATGTTGCCGCTGCGGCCGGATATGGCCTCTTTATCCGTGGGGTCGAACAACTTTCCGACACGCGTTTATGAAAACCCACCCTATCTGGTCGACTGGCTGGCCGACGAGATGAACAACTACGGCGTCAAGCCAGAGATAGAAGCCTTTGATTTGAGTCACATCCTGAAGGCCGCAGAAATGCATCAGAAAGGGCAAATTAAAGAAACGCCCTATGTCCAATTCGTTATGGGGGTGAAAAACGCGATGCCGGCCGATCGCGAAGTCTTTGACTTTTATGTCAAAACAGTTAACCGGCTGTTCCCGGAGGCACCTTGGTGTGCCGCTGGGATTGGAGCGAACCAAATTGTCCTGAATGATTGGGCAATTTCCTCCGGAGGCCACGCCCGGACAGGTTTGGAGGATAACGTTCGTTTGGACGGTAAAACACTAGCTCCATCAAATGCGGCTCTGGTGAAACGCACTGTAGAAATTTGCACCCAATTTAACCGCCCGGTCGCCACCCCAGCTCAAGCGCGAGAAATACTTGGGTTGGCGCCAATCTAAACTCTGGATCTTGTCAGAAAGACATGGCCGGAGCCGGTTTTCTGCGCTTCGGGAAGAAGTTTCTGCGCTGCCAAAAAAGCTTGTTGGAGAGGGTTTGATTACTGCCTGTTCTTGGCTCAATCGGTCAGATCTTTTCGTCCTGATTTCTCGACAGCTGGCACGTCAAGGGACCGCGCTTTTTGATAGCGCGATCCATAGAAATTGCTGAAACCACTGCGTTTTCAAAGACTGTCTTAGCTCTGTCGCGCAGCATTCGGTCGATCACGCCGCAGCGATCTGACGCGCCTTTTCAACCATCACTTCGGCCTGCCGGATCGAGGCATAATCAATCAGACGCCCATCCAGCGAGACCGCGCCTTTGCCTGCGGTTTCAGCCTCGGCCATCGCAACGAGGATACGCTGCGCCTTGGTGACTTCGGCGTCACTGGGCGACATAACGTCGTTCGCCAGCGCGATTTGACTGGGGTGGATTGCCCATTTGCCCTCGCAACCCAGAACGGCAGCCCGCTTGGCGGCGGCCTTATAGCCCTCGGGGTCCTGGAAATCACCGAACGGGCCGTCAATCGGGCGCAAGCCATTGGCACGCGCGGCGACCACCATACGGGCCAGCGCATAGTGCCACATGTCCCCCCAATGGGTTGCGCGGGCCGCGTCGCCATCGGGGTCGGTCAAAACCGAATAGTCGGGGTTCACACCACCGATGATCGTGGTCCGCGCGCGGGTGGAGGCGGCATAGTCCGCCACGCCGAAATGCAGGCTCTCGTTGCGTTTCGAGGCGGCTGCGATTTCGCTGACATTCTGCATGCCCAGGGCGGTTTCGATGATGTGTTCGAACCCGATGCGTTTCTTGTGGCCCATCGCGTCTTCGATTTGGGTGACCATCATGTCGACGGTATAGACATCCGCAGCGGTGCCGACCTTGGGGATCATGATAAGGTCTAGCCGCTCACCGGCTTGTTCGACCACATCCACCACATCGCGATACATGTAGTGTGTATCCAGTCCGTTGATCCGCACCGACATGGTCTTGGTGCCCCAGTCGATATCGTTTAGGGCCTGAATGATGTTCTTGCGGGCCTGTTCTTTTTCATCCGGAGCGACCGCATCTTCGAGATCAAGGAAGATCACGTCGACATCCGATTTGGCGGCTTTTTCGAACATGCCTGGTTGGCTGCCCGGCACGGCGAGTTCGCTGCGGTTCAGGCGCGCGGGGGCTTGTTCGATGGCATAAAAGCTCATGAGTTTGGTCCTTTGAAGAAGGTGCGTCAAATCACGCGGTCACGGGGTGGGCGGCCTGCGAAAAAGTCGCCCAGATTATCCAGCACGCGAAAGCCCATGGCCTCGCGCGATTCCTTTGTGGCGCTGCCCAGATGCGGCAGCATCACCAGATTGTCGCATTGCAGCAGGTCCGGGTTGATGCGCGGCTCGCCGTCAAACACGTCCAGCGCGGCACCGCCGATCGTGTCAAACATAAGCGACTGCACCAAAGCGCGCTCGTCCACCACCTCACCGCGCGCGGTGTTGATCAGGAAGGCGTCGGGTTTCATCAGGTCCAGCCTGCGCCCATTGATCAGATGCCGGTTCGCGGCCCCGCCGGGGCAATGCAGCGAGACGAAATCGCACTGCGGCAGCAAAGCGTCCACCGTCTCGACCTGCGTGGCGTTGAACTGTTTCAGCACATTGGGCGACACGGCGCTGCGGTTCTGCACGAGGATCTTCATGCCGAATCCGTGATGAGCGCGGCGGGCCATTTCCTGACCGATGCGGCCAAAGCCGATGATGCCCAGCGTCTTGCCGCTGACCTTGGTGCCCACCAGATGGGTCGGACGCCAGCCGGTCCAGCCACCTGCACGCAGCTCGCGTTCCCCTTCGCCCGCGCGACGGGCGGCCATCAGCAACAGCGTCATGGCCAGATCGGCGGTGCATTCGGACAAAACATCCGGCGTATTGGTGACGGTCATGCCCAGATCACGCGCCGCTGGTTCACAGATATGGCTGTAGCCGACACCGTAATTGGCCAGAATTCTGGTCTGCGCGGCGGGTACGTCCAGCGCCTCGGCACTGAGCGTGTCGGTGACGGTGGGCAGAACCGCGTCGTATGTCTTCAACGCGTCGCGGAGTTCAGCCGGAGACAATGGCTTGTCCCCGGTGTTCAGTACAGTGTTATAGTTCTCGGCCAGTTGCGCCTCGACGGCGGCAGGCCAGCGACGGGTGACAAGGACCGAAGGTTTGACCATCACGCAGCCTTTCCCATGACACGGGCGATAGTTTCGCCGATCACTGCAGGGTTTTCGGCCACGGTCACACCCGCTGCCGACAGGATTTCCACCTTCTCGCTGGCGCTTTCACCAAAGGCCGAGATGATCGCACCCGCATGGCCCATGGTCCGGCCCTTGGGCGCGGTCAGACCCGCGACATAGGCCACAACGGGCTTGGTGATGTGGTCACGGATGTATTCGGCTGCCTCGGCTTCCTGAGGGCCGCCGATCTCGCCGATCATGGCGATGACCTCGGTGTCTTCGTCCTGTTCGAACCGCTCAAGGATATCGCGGAAGGACGAACCGTTGATTGGGTCGCCACCGATGCCGACGCTGGTCGATACACCGATACCACGTTCTTTCAGTTGCGCCGCGGCCTCATAGCCCAACGTGCCCGAGCGCCCGATGATGCCCACATTGCCCGGCAGGTAGATATGGCCGGGCATGATCCCCAGCAGCGCCTTGCCGGGGCTGATGGTTCCGGCACAGTTCGGGCCGGTCAGGACCATGCGTTTGTCCTTGGGATAGCGGTACATGTAGCGTTTTACGCGGATCATGTCCTGCGCGGGAATGCCGTCGGTGATGCAGACGCAATAGCGGATGCCCGCGTCTGCGGCCTCCATGATCGAATCCGCTGCAAACGGGGGCGGCACGAAGACAAGGCTGGCGTCGGCGCCGGTGGCCTCGACGGCCTGTTTGACGGTATCGAAAACCGGAACGCCTTCGACGGTTTCGCCGCCTTTGCCGGGGACGACGCCGCCGACGACATTGGTACCGTACTGCACCATGTCCTTGATGTGCAGGCGCGCCATGCGTCCGGTGATGCCCTGAACGATAACGCGGGTGTCGCGGTCCAGAAGAATGCTCATTACACGGCCCTCATCTTGGTGTTTTGGGACAGATCGTTGCGCCATGCGCCGACGGCGCGTTCGGCGGCTTCCATCAGAGTTGTGGCGCGGATGATCGGCAGACCCGATTTGGCCAGAATTTTCTGACCTTCCTCGACATTGGTGCCTGCCAGACGCACGATGACCGGCAGGTCAATCTCCAACTCGCGCAGCGCCTGCACAACGCCCTCGGCCACCCAGTCACAGCGGTTGATCCCTGCAAAAATATTGACCAGCACGGCCTGAACATTGTCATCTGACAGCACCAGACGAAACGCCTTGGCCACCCGCTCGGGCGAGGCCCCGCCGCCGATATCCAGGAAGTTCGCAGGCTCGCCCCCGGCCAGCTTGATCGTGTCCATCGTGGCCATCGCCAGACCGGCCCCGTTCACGATGCAGCCGATATTTCCGTCCAGACCGACATAAGACAGGCCGCGATCTGCCGCGCGGCTTTCGCGCGGGTCTTCCTGGCTCTTGTCGCGCAATTCGGCGATTTGCGGATGGCGGAACAGAGCATTGTCATCAAAGCTCATCTTAGCGTCCAGCGCCAGCACCCGGTCGTCACCAGTGATGACCAGCGGGTTGATCTCGACCATGGTCGCGTCCAACTCGCTGAACGCCGCATAGCAGCCCTGCAGGGTGCGCACCATGTGCTGGATCAGGCGCGGTTCCAACCCAAGATCAAAGGCAATTTCACGGGCCTGGAATTCCTGCAGACCCACCGCTGGTTCAACAATGGATCGCACGATGCTGTCAGGACGCTCGGCCGAGATATCCTCGATCTCCATCCCGCCTTCCGACGAAGCCACGATCATGACCCGCTGGCTGGAGCGGTCCAGCACAAAACCCAGATAGATCTCACGATCAATCGGCACGGCAGCTTCCACATAGACGCGATAGATGCCCTTGCCCTCAGGCCCGGTCTGATGCGTCACCAGTTTGCGCCCGAACATCTCGTCGCAGGCCGCGCTGATCTCGCTTTCCGAATGGCACAGTTTCACGCCACCAGCCTTGCCGCGACCACCTGCGTGGACCTGCGCCTTCACAATCCATTTGTCGCCACCCATTTCCCGGGCGCGATAGGCTGCCTGTTCGGGGCTGTACGCCAAAGCACCTGCGGGCACTTCGACCCCGAACTTCGACAGAAGCTCTTTGGCCTGATATTCATGGATATCCATCTGCATTCCCTCCCGTTTATGCAGCGATAGATGTGCCGTAGCGGCTTTCCAGCAGCGCTTCGATGGCTTCAAAATCGACCGAGCCGCCCATCTCATGGATCGCCTCGGCGAACAGCCGGACGATGCGGCTGATCGACTGGTGGTTCAACTGGTTCAGAATGCCGATGCGGACCTGAACCGGCGCGCTGAGCGTCGGCCAGATGCCAAAGCCTCGGGCGCGGCAGTTCTGCACCAACTCCATCTCGCGGCCTGCCAGTTCTGCGGGCAGGTTCAGCACCACAAGGCTGGGCATGTCCGAGGTGACCTCGCAGCCCATGGCGGTGACGGCATCGCGCAGAACAGCCTCGTGCGTGCGGTAGGAATGCGCGCGCTTGGCCAACCCTTCCTGCAGGGTCAGGCGCAGCGATTCATGGAAAGCGGCGACGGCATATCCCGAATGGGTGCGGTGATAGGTGCCTTTTTCCACGTCCTGGCCGTCAACGACACCCCAGTGGCGAGCCTCGAAGATCGGGTTGTGGACATAGGTATAGGCGCCCGAGGTTTTCAGCGCGTCGATGTAAGCGTCGGTGAAGCTGACCGGGGCGTAGGTCAGCGGCAGGCAGCACAGGCCTTTCTGCGGGCACGAGGCCCAACCGGCGACACCCGGATAGTCTTCAATGCGGAAGTCCGCGACACCCAGCGACGACACAGCGTCGATCAGACCCATCGCTCCGTGGCGTTCGCAAGCATCCGAAAAACCCTGAATATCGTTCACCCGGCCCGAACCGGTTTCCCAATGCGCCATGAAGGCCCATTTGGGTTTGTGCCGCGCCAAAACCTCATCAACCATCTCACCAGTAACCGGCTGGCCATGAGGGACTTCGATCACGGTCACGCTGGCGGCTTGTGGGTCCAGTGGGTTGGCAGCATGCTCTTCTGGCGTTGCCGCCTTGATCCGCAACGTCAGTGCGTCGATGCCCGAGAAGGTGCCGTTGGTGAAGGCCACAACCTTGTCACCGGGCATGACGGCCGAGAACATGGTGTCCAGCCCGCTCCATCCCGTTCCGGCCACGGCAAAGGTATAGGTGTTGTCCGTGCCCCAGACCTGCCGCAGCATATGCTTGCATTCGATCATGCCGCGCAGAACATCGCCATGCATGTGGTCGGCGACACCGGCGCTGGCGAAGGCTTTCAACACGCGGGCGTCGGTGTTGCCCGGCCCCGGGCCAGCTGCCAGCGTCTCGGGGATGTCGAGCGTGGGGTAGATCTGAAACGTCATGTGTTCCTCCTGTGAGTCGGGGATGTCCAATCCCGTCGATCGCGTTGACGTGAGGAAAACCGAAACTTGCGTCCGGGCGCAACGTAACTTACTACAGCTTTGGCATATCTAGTTTGGCGGGTGAGTTCCTACCAGAATGGGTAAAAATATGAAAGTATACCAACAAAGAACCCGCCCGAACGGGTAGGTTTGAGCAAAATCAGACAGGAAAACAATGTCCGACATATCTCAGCGCCCTATCGATGTCATGCTGGCCAACAACAACCCGCTGGTGCTGTCTGCCATGTCCGAGATTTTCGAACGCGACCCGCGATTCTCTTTGGTGGCGACATCGTCTACTGCCGAGGGGTTTTTGGGCACGGTCATGCGGGTGCCGGTTCAGGTCGGAATTGTATCATGGGAATTGCCCGCCTTGGGCGCAGCCAAATTGATCGAGGTCTTGCGAGAACAGGCCAACGCACCACGCTTTGTGGTCTATGGGGATGAGGCCGGAGATGTTCCGCGACAAGCCATGCAGGCTGGGGCGGCAGGGTTCGCGCCACGCTCGGGCGAGGTCGAAGGCTTGCTGGAAACCTGTGTGGAGGTCGCGAAAGGCAAAATGGTCTTCCCTTTCATCGACGTGCGCAAAATGCAGCAGAATCCGCTGCAAACTCTGTCGCGCAAAGAGCTTGCAATCCTCGAGTCGCTCGCCACGGGCATGTCGAACCTGGAATTGTCGAAAGAGTTAAATATCTCGACCAACACGGTGAAGTTCCATCTTTCGAACATCTACGAAAAGCTATCAGTCAGAAACCGCGCGCAGGCGATTGCATTCTTTTACGCGTCCAAGGCCGAGAACGGATAGGTTTGAGGACCTAAGGAGGCCATGGCGGGCCTTCTCAGCCGCTCCGACATCAGGGAAGGTTGCCACTGCAGGCTCAAGAGCGTTAATCCTCTGTCTTGGTTACCTGTAAAAACACCGCAGGCGACGTTGGTCGGGGTCACAACGTCAAGCAAGGCAAATTCGTCGCACATGTGCCACTTTGCAAAACTCTCACCCTATCGACTGTTAGTGCCATGAAGTTCAGTCATCCAAGTCATGACCCGCAGTCACGCCGCTGATGAGCTGGTAGGACAGTAAATCGGCGACCATGGCAGGATCGCGGACCAGTGATGTCAGCTGTGTCCGCAGGGCTTCTTCAGCCGTCCTGGCGCGCCGTTGGATAGCGACGGCCTGTTCCAGCGACACGAAGGAGAACCGAAGGCATTCGCCCGGGCGTGCCTGTGCCACGCGCGGCAGGTCGGCGGGAAGGACCGATCCGATCCGAGGATACCCGCCTGTCGTCTGACACTCGCTGAGAAGCACAAACGGCGTGCCATCGCCGGTGATCTGTATGTCGCCGGGCACGATCACCTCGGACAGAACACTCAGGCCAGCCTCGCTTTGGAAACCCGCACTATCCGGGATCAGGCGCACGCCCATCCGGTTGCCGCGCGCATCGCGTTGAAAGCGTGTCTCGGCAAAACGGGCCAGCGCGTCAGAGGGAAATAGCTCTGTTTGAAGGCTGGCGACAATCCGGATGGACCCGCCGCCAAACCGGTCTTCAATGGGCAGTTTCAGACCGGTCTCTGTTTTCTTGTCCATACCGACCGCAAGGCAAGCGCCCGCTTCCACATGACCCCCGAGGCCGCCTGCAAGATGGGCACTGCATGAACCTAACTGCCGAAGCCCCGAAATTCCCCCGCCTAGATGCAAATACCCGTATGTCCCGGTTTGCGCCGAAGCGATCTGCAACCGTGCACCCTTGGGCAACAGATGACTTGCATTCCAGGCGATGCGCGCGCCTTCTATATTAGCCGCCATCGGGGCGCCGGTCAGCGCAATGCGCACGTCGTCGCTTGCCTCGAACTCTCCCCCCATTCCGACCATTTCCAGTGCGGCTTGATCCGGCGTCTGCCCAAGCAGAGCGGCGCCTTCCGCCAAGGCCAACCGGTCCGCAGCACCGCCACGCGACAAACCAAAGGCCAGATAACCGGGTCTGCCAAGATCCTGCACAGTCGCACCGGGGCCGATACGGTGGACGGTCAGGGCGCGCGTCATCGGATGACCTCGTAGACTGCGCCACCATTCTCGTCGTGTCTCAAGGCCTCCAAAGTCTCTGGACTCGTCGGTTCAAACAGAACTTCGTCTCCGGGTCGAAACAGAAATGGTTCATCGGCGTCCGGTCGAAACAGGCGCAACGCGGTTTGGCCGATATGACGCCACCCGGTGGGGGTCGCCACCGGAAACAAGACCAGTTGGCGGATTGCCACGCACAGCCCCCCGGCGGGCACTTGCGCCGTCAATTCGGTTTGTCGTGGGATGTTCCATTCGGGGGCCAATTCACCCAAATACGGCATACCCGGAGCAAACCCGATGGTCTGCGCCCGGACGCGGGTTGTTGAAATGGACGCAATCGCCTCTGCCTCGCTGAGGCCTGCCGCTTGGGCGGCTTCAGCCAGTTGTGGCGCCAGATCGCCGCCATAAGCCGTCGGCACGCGCCACAACCTACGCCCCGTTGGGAGCGCCGCAGCATACCAGTCTTGTTCGGCCAGCAACCTGTCCAACGCCGCGCGCATCGCGCTGTGATCGCATTCCAGCGGGTCGAACCTGAGATAGGCGGACACCAGCGAGGTCGAGCTTTCTTCGACGCCCGACCAACCGGCCTTTTCGATGGCAAACCGAAACGCAAGCGCTGCCCGGTTGGCCGGTTCGCTTAAACTGTCGGCAAAGCTGACGACGAACCCGTCATACCCCGCAGTCCGAATCCGGGGCCACTTCGAAGACACATCTCCGGGCATTCCATTCACATCCTCAGGCGATGACGGGAAGGGATCGGACGCGGTACTCGAACTCCAGCGCGCGCGCCCTGACCGGGTCGGTAAGGCTCATGCGATAGGAGGTGGCGGGGCGTACCCCACCGATCGCCCCGAGTGTGCCGCAAAACATCGCCTGACCGTCGGACAGCCCGGCCCCCTCCATCAGATCCTGCAAGGGTCGGATCGCGGCCAGTGGACCATGCTGATACAGCACCCATTTACCACCTTCCTCGACCTCGCATTGAAGGATCAACTGGTCGAGATGGGGTTCCACTTCGTCGTACCGCCACAGGTCCCGGCAGACCGGTTTTGCACAGGCTTGTTTGGAGGCTGCGACAGATACGGCCTCAAGTTCTCGGTCCGTGTGATCCGAGCCTAGCCCCAGATAAAGCGTACCGTCCTGCCGGATGAGCAACGGCTCGACCTCTCCCGACGTGGCCGTTCCCAGAACGTCGATGTATGGCGATTGGGTCAGCAACGCAGTCGAAACCCGATAGAACAGCGGTACCTGACTGGGCGGGGCAACACCGATGGCCGCCAGTTCATCAATGTGATGCTGAACCGCAGCAACGTCCCGCCCGGTCCAACCGGCAACAATCAGGTGATCGATCTGGCCCGCGATCGCCGTCTTACCTACGAAAAACTGCATGATGTCTCACCCACCCAGAACTGACGGAAGATAAAGTGCGATGCCAGGAAAGGCGATCAACAGACCCGCCATAATCAGCATCGCGACCACATAGGGGATGCTGCCCAGCATCACCTCGCTCATTTTGCCCGACTTGCGCGCACCCTGAACGACATAGAGGTTGAGGCCCACAGGCGGCGTGATCAGGGCCATTTCAATCAGGACGATCATCAGTATGCCAAACCAGATCGGATCATAGCCCTGCGCCACCACCAGCGGCACGATGATGGGGATAGTGACCACCATCAGCGACAATGTCTCGATAAAGAACCCCAGCACGATATAGATCAGCACTACGACAAGGATCGTGCCCATAGGCGACAGACCCAGACCGCCCAGGAAGGCTTCCAACTCACGCCCCAATCCTGCGGAGGCCAGTGTGAAGTTCAGGAAAGAGGCCGCGATCACGACCAGCATGATCATCGAGGTGATCTTGACCGTACCCAAAATACTCTCGGTGAACATTTTCAGACTGATCCCGCCGAAAAACCCCGCAATCACCACCGCCCCGGCGACGCCGACAGCAGCGGCTTCGGTCGGGGTGGCCCAGCCCTTGTAGATCGTTCCGATGATGATCGTGAACAGCAGGACGATGGGGATCAACTGCAGCAGCGCGCGTAGCATTTCGGCAAAGGGAAACACGCGCCGGGTGCCGCCCAAGCCCGGGCGGATCATGCAAATCAGCATTGTGATGGCCATAAAGCCCAAAGCCAGTGCCAGGCCGGGCACCAGCCCCGCCAGAAACAGGCGCGGAATAGAGGTCTGGGTCAGAAAACCATAGACGATCAAATTGATCGAAGGCGGGATCATGATGCCCAATGTGCCACCTGCCGCGATGGCGCCCGAGAACAGCTTGGGATCATAGCCCAGCTTCTCGGCCTGCGGCATTGCGACCGTCGCGACCGTGGCGGCAGTGGCCACCGAAGACCCCGATGTGGCCGAAAACATCGTGGCCGTGGCGACATTGGCATGGACCAGACCACCCGGCAGCCAACTGACCCACCGATCGAGCGCGGCATAGGTCCGCATGGCAATGCCGGAACGCACGAGAATTTCGCCCAGAAGGACAAAGAAAGGAATGGCAATCAGGGTTGCGTTATTCGATGTCGACCAGACCTGATTTCCCAATCCCCGGATCAACGGAAACGGGCTGAAAAAGGCATCGACGCCGAAACCAAGCAGGAACAGCACGATGCCGACCGGAATAGACAGCGACAACAGCCCCAGAAGCCCGATCGAGATATAGGTGATCACTTCACGGCCTCCTCTTCACCGAAGCAGCCGATTGCGGCCTCGGACTGCTCAAAGCGGCCTTTCGCGACCATGATCAAAGCGGCTAACAAAGTCAGCCACGACATGATCGCGAACCAGACCCAACCGGCAAACCAAGGGGCCTGCACCAAGGCCAGCGGTGTTTCCAGCGGCGTGTTTGCCCGCGAGGAATTCGCCAGTGAGCGGGCAAGAACCGGCCAGCATTTGACAGCGATCAGAGTGACCGTTCCCGCCATAACGGTCATCGCAAAAAGGTCGAACAGGGCCCGGGTTCGCGGCCCGGTGCGAGCGCGCAGAAAATCGATCCGCACATGCCCCAGCTCCAAAAGCGTGAATGCCATGCCCCACGAAGTGGCGATGGCCATGACATAGCCGGATATCTCATCTGTTCCGCCCAAAGAGGATCCGATCTGACGCAGCACGATATCCATCAAAACGACACACGCACATCCCAGCAGAACGATCCCTGTCAGAATGGCAACCCACCTGTTCACGCGACGCAGATTATCAAGAACCGTATGCTCCATGCGGGGCCTCTGACCTGTCTGTTGGCTCACAAATAACGGGCTGGATCATCGATGCTCAGATCCAGACGTTGAAAACCCAAAGGCTGGATGGGCGCATGCGCACCCACCCAATACACTTAGTTCGTGATGGTCACACCAACGGTGGAACCGACACTGGCGTTCCAGCGATCTGCCCAGTCGCCACCCGCGCGTTCAGCCCAGTCAGGCAACACCTCGCCCACCAGCACGTCACGCGCCTTGGAGAAATCTGCATCTGAGACCTCAACGAGCGTCATGCCGCGCGCCTCGCCCGCAGGGCAATCGCCATTGCCGGTGAGACATGCGATATCGTTCACCAACGCGTCCTGCGCACTGGCCCATGCCGGGTCTTCGAATTCAGCCGCGACCTGTTCGGTGATCAACGCCTGCGTGTCGGCATCAAGGCTGTTCCATTTGTCCAGGTTCATGGCGGTCACAACACTGTCCCAACCACCAAGAGGGATCGGCATCAGGTGGGTGGACACTTCCCACCAGCCTGCGGAATAGCCGGAGCCCGCACCAGTCACCGCGCAATCCACAACACCTTTCTGCAACGCACCGGGCACTTCGGAGAAGCTGACATTCACACCTTCGGCGCCCAAGGCTTCAAGGAACTTGGCCGTCATTCGCCCCGAGGCACGCACCTTGAGGCCTTGCAGATCATCCAACCCCGAGACCTCGGCATTGCAGAAGACCACCTGCGGCGGATAGGGCGCGATGGCCAGAACATGGCTGTTGAAGCGATCCTGATAGATGTCCGCCACCATCGGGCGGGCGGCATCGACCATGGCGCGTGCATCGTCAGCGTTCAGGGCAAGAAGCGGCACGTCCAGCCCCTCAAGCTCTGGCGCGTCGGCCACGGCATAGTCTGCCACGGTCATCGCCACGTCATAGACACCATCACCCAGCAGGCGGAATACATCGCCCACCCCAAGGTTCATCTGGTTATGCGTGGTCAGGTTGACGGTAATGTCACCGCCTGAAGCCGCCGGCAGCGTCTCGCTCCAGAACGGCGCCTCATATTCCTTGTGCAACGGCAGGCCGGACCAGCTGCCGACCACCGAAAGGTCTTCGGCCAGTGCCGGCGCGGCCAGCGCTGTGGTGACGGCAAGGAATGCTGAAATTCGTTTCATCTGGGTCTCCTTGTTGAACATTTTGGTTGTGTCAGTCGAAAGTCAGAACCGGGTTTTCCGCGTCCTCGGCTACATCCGAGATCAGCATGTGCCCGGGTTTGTGCGTGATACAAAGCGGCAGGCGCGCCGCTTCGATCGCGACCTGCGGGGTCACGCCGCAGGCCCAGAACACCGGGATCTGGCCGGGTGCGACCGGGGCCGGGTCACCCCATTCGGGTCTTGAGACGTCTTCGATGCCGATCCCGGCCGGATCGCCCCAATGGATCGGGGCTCCATGGGCCAGCGGGAAGCGTCGGGAAATCCTGATGATCTCATCGATCCGGTCTTCCGGAATTGCCCGCATCGACACCACCATCTTGCCGGAAAACGGCCCTGCGGGCACTGTATCGATATCGGACCGAAACATGGGCACAGTGGTGTTGTTTGCGATATGCCAGACCGAAATCCCGGCCCGTATCAACGCATGTTCGAAGGTGAAGGAACAGCCAAGCGCAAAGGCCACAAGATCGTCGCGCCATATGTCACGGATATCATGGGCCGAGTTTGCCAGCTTGCCATCGCAATAGATATTGTAGGCCGGAACATCCGTGCGGATGTCGATATCCCGGCCCATCGTGAACATCATCGGGTTACCTGTATCGGACACTCCGGTCAAAGGACATGGTTTGGGATTGCGCTGACAATAACGCATGAAATCCAGCGCATAGGCTTCGGGCATGATGGCGAGGTTCGCTTGCAGATAGCCTTGCCCAAGCCCGGCAGTATGCGCGCGGTAATCCCCGGCTCGTATCGCCGTGCGTTGATCGATCAGCGGGCGCGATTTGAGCAATTCGTAAGACCCGGTCACAGGTACCTCCTGAGTTGCCCGGAGCGTCACAATTTCGAATTATAAAATCAAATTGATATTTTTTGTCACATGCGATCAATAAATTTTATCGCCGTGGTATCTGTTCGCCACCTCCAGCGCCATCTTCGCTGCGGTTTCTATCATGTGGCTTTTGGGCTCTCCCAGATACGAGGCGGTAAACTGTAATGGCGAGGGCACCCATCCCGGGTCGAATTCGACAATCCGTCCAGCTGCAACATGTTCCGCCCCCAGCGCGCGCGGCAAGACGGCGACGCCCAGATCGGCCTCAACGAGGCGGAAACAGGCTGATAACGAAGTGGATGGGAACAGCGAGACATCCGGCCCGACGCGGCCAAACAGCATTTCTTTCAACTCGCGATAGGGTCGGGTGTTGCGGGCATAGGTCAAAACCGGCCGGTTCAGATCGTTCACGTCCGGCAGGTCGCCACGCGATGCAGAGGCATACCAGGCCAGATCAAACCCTGGCAGTTCGATATTGTTGACCTTGTGTTCGGAAATCGGCCCCAAAAGGATCGCAAGATCAATGTCCCGGCTCAAAAGACCTTCGCGCAGATGCGCCGAGATATCGACGTTGAACTCAATCTCAAGCCGGGGGTAACAACTGTGCAACCGTGACACGAGATCCGGCAGCCAACATTGGGCAATGGTCTCGGAAACGCCAAGCCGCAATCGCCCCTCGACACCGGCAGGATCGATCACGTCGCGTTCGACAAGTTCGGTCAGGTGTTCAAACTTCTCGGCATGCACCAACAAAAGCTCACCGCGCTTGGTCAAACGCATACCACCCGCTTCGCGCTCGAACAGGTGGCACCCCAGCGAGTCTTCCAGATTCTTGATCCTGGTAGTGGCCGCAGGTTGAGTGATGTTGAGCGCCGCCGCCGCCTTTCGAACGCCGCCGTGCCTGACGACGGTCAGAAACGTTTTCAACTGCTCTAGGTTGATCCTGGTCATTGCTGACTTGCTGCTCGATTATCCCGCCTTGGAAGGCACAACACGGTTTTCTTCGTGAAAATAACCGGACCTATCACCGGCAAATCAGTAATTCCTGTTTTGACCCGGCGTGGCAAGATTTAAGTCAGATAACAAACCAAACTTAACCCCCGAGCTTCCTGCGAAATTCGTCCGAGGGTCAGGTTGTGCGTGGTTTTGGCAGGTTAAACATCTTGGGCGATCTTGTCGGAAACAGTCAGACTGCCCGGCAATTTTTTGAGTTGAGGATCATTTGCGCCACTTAGAAACTCGCAAGTCTCACCACCGCTCAAACGAAAGTCTCGCAGTCCAGCTTTGACCAAGTGAGACTTTAGATGAAACGATTGGGGTGACGCGACACGATGACATTGTCCGCCTTGCCAAACGCGGAGCATCGACCGAGTTCCAGCCTCAGGGGGCCGTTGCAACGAAAGAGCAGCTTGCAGAACATGTCCATTGGCGGCGCTATTCGGGTTGCCTTGCGACGTATGCCGGGGTCGGAGATTGAAGCGACGATCTCGGGTATTCCGTCTGCCACCAGCGAAGGAGCGTTGGATGCCAGAACGGGTCTTCCGTCGCTGCGCGAACTGGCCGGGGCGACGGACTATATCATGGTTGCAGATATTCCGGACGACCAAAGTGCAAAGATGACCAAATTGGGCGCGTCGGGTACTGGTTTGGTTTTCGCCGAGGAAGCAGGGGCAATTTCAGTGTTGGCGGAAATTCTGTTCTGGATCACCAAAAGGCTGAATTATCTCTGATTTTATCGATCTAGGAGCTACATTCCTGCAGAGGAAGAAATTGGCCTGCCCGTGCAGCAGATAGATGCCACGATAGAGCCGGTCGTAAACGTCCTAACTCGAACGCCCTGTGACCCAACCCCTGGTCACAAAAACAAGTTCAATTTCAAGCCGCACTGCGGTCCTTCGAGGCATGTCGGCAAATCTCAAGTCATGGAGAAATTCTTAGTGAGTGGGACGTGCCCGGATCAGACTTCCGCCGGCGCTGACGACCATAAAACAACTCATAAACAAGCACTTTTACGCGCGCTGTGCAAAAATTGTCTGCGAACTGGTGTTGAGATTGTTCTTGTTCAATAAATCGTTTGGTTTCAAAGCCGAACACCGCAGATGACCCGCCAAATTAAGCCGTCAGAGCGACTGACCCCAAGAAACAATATTCAGGATAGCCCTGAACAACGCCTCGTTTTTGACGGCTATTTTCTGCCGAACAACCCGCTTAAACAGAACTTCATTGCTTCGACTCGGCCGAGAAGTGCATAATCGGACATTATTTTGATCCATACTGTGGACGGGCCAGAACATGAGCCGCGAGCCATTTCAGTTTGAAGATTTCCCCGTTTCTTTCGCCGAGGCGTCGAAGGCGAACTATTTTCGATGTGTGTGTGAACATGTCGTGGATGGAGACACGATTGATGTCGTCGTTGATTTGGGTTTTCTCACCTACAGCTATGTTCCAATTCGCCTCAAAGGCGTAGATACGCCGGAATTGCGGGGCACCAGTGGAGCCACCCATGAACGGGCTGTAGCAGCTTTCGCGCTGACGCGTGATCGGGCATTGGGGCGTAGAATCCTTTTGCGGACAAGCAAGGGGGCGCGATCGTTCGACCGCTTTGTCGGCACTGTGCTTGTTCCATCCGAGCCCGGTGCAGACCCCGTCAAAGGCGTCGAAACCGTTTCCGGTACTGCTTGGACATCGCTTACTACGCTTCTGATCGAAAGCGGATTGGGGGACGCAATCAATTAACCAACTCAGCCATGACAGGAGGACATAATGGCCGACACGACGTGGCATGACACCCAAGCGCTTAACGGTATCGGCCCTGTAATGGCCGAAGAACTCGCTGGCGTTGGCATTCACCACACGGAGCAGCTCTTGGGCCATCCCGATATCGTCCTTGCGCAAAGCCTGGCCGATCTGAGCGGGCTCACGATCGAAAACCTGATGGCAGAATTCATCCCGCAAGCGCGGCTTTTGCGGTTGGACGGGTTGAGCATTGCACAAGCGCTGGAACTTGCCGAACGGGGACACGATTATGGCACACTGATGCTGTCAGACAGCGAAGACCTCATGTCCACGCTTGACGGAGCAGGGCATCCGATTGTGTTGCAAGACTTGCTGCAAGCTCAACTGGGTGCAGCGCAGCGCTATCAGAAAGGCACAATTCTGGTGCGTGTTGTTGACCCGGACTTACTTCCCGTCGCCGATGCCGAGGTTTTCGTCATCGACCCGCCCGCGAGCGGTACAGCAGTCGCCTGGACCTATCATACCAATGAACACGGCTATGCCCTGATTGAAATGGTCGCGGCTGGACAAAGCGCGATCCTCGCTTTTGCCGATGATCGTGCCGCCTACCTGCCGATGGCGCTGACGGCGCAAGCACGGTCATTGATGCTGGTACTCGACCGCGATGCACCGGATGGTATCACGCATGATGAGGCGATCGACGGCCCCGTCGCGATGGCTGTACCCGCCAGCCGCCCGCACGTCGATCTTGCTGATCTGGCCGATGGCACGCTGTTGGAATTTTCGGGGATCCACGACAGCGACGGCGTTCTTACGGTATTCTTGCGGAAACGGTTCAAACTTACGTGGCGGATCGAAATCACCACGGTGTCGCAAGACGACCTGCCCGACGAAACCAACCCCGGCGCACTTCTGCTCTGGTCAGGCGGCGCGCTTGTCGACACCGGCCTTACCAGCCTTGAAGCTCGCGTTACCCTGATGCAGGGCGAGCCCCTGCAAATCTGATCCTGGAGACCCGCCATGCCCCCGCCACCTCCCCCAAACAACTCATCAGTCACGGTCTACCAGTGGACCTTTGGACCACTTGGACCGCCCTGTGGCGCATGTATGCAATTAGGGTCAGTGCCATCGCTCGTGCGTCGCTCCAGCCCGCATGCCTTCTGCGTATGTCTGGGTGACATTCCGACACCTTGGCCCTGTACATTTCAGGGTCGTTCGAACGTCGAATCCGAGACCGAAACATTCGAAGTCCCGGGACCCGTCATACCTGCCGGAGGCAGCCGGAAATGGACAACCTCAGCCTCAGCGACAGGCAGTGTCTCAGTCACCGGCGAGGGCAACGGAACCGCGGCGACCGTGTCAGGTAGCACGACGGCAGGAGAATCGACAGAATGGAACCTCAGCAATCCAAATGATGATATGGCAATTCAGTTGTTCGAGCTCTGGAACAACATCAACGAAAGCTGGGTCGATACAGTGGAATGCAGCGTCTTGGGTCTGTCCGTGACCCATAACATTCCACGTAGCGAAGCGCGTCAGGAATTTGCCGGTTTTATCTCACGTCCCTTCGTGCCTTGACGCAGGAGCAATGGATCCGAACCGCTCAAAGCTGTTCCAAAAGGCGGATCGGCCCCACAACCGACCTCTGAGCCAGAGCAGTATTTGGGCAGTTGGCTCACCTTTGTGCCATTGAGGACGACAATCGTCGGCTTTCGGGACAATGCTTTGACCCTGCGGGTGCCCTTTATGCCATCGATCGTCGGCGCCGCTGAAGCAAATGCCCCGTACTCCGATATTGGCCGGATGCGTGCCGCGATGAAGCGACGGGCATACCTCATGGTTTTGTTCGGAAGTCCCCGTGTTACCATCCGAAATCGAATTGAAGAGCCAAACCCATAGAGCACGTCATTGACAGCTGTTTGCCAATTCTCAAGCTTGGGGCTTTTGAACTTGCTATTCTGGTCCAGTCTCGGATTCCCGAGGATGTGGCCGTTGCCGGGTTCAACGGAACCTCGCGGGATCACGCGGTCAGGACAAGCCTGACCACGCAGGATGTGGATCGACGTGAAATCGGACGCTGTGCCGTGAAGCTGATTGTGGATCGGGAGGCGCTGCAAAACCCTGTTGGTCTGGTGCCCGACAAGCTGGTCGTGGGAACGACCACTTAAGGCATTTGCACGCCGGACCTGTTCAGGGTGATGGCATAAAGGCTGGTCGAGGCGGTGATGAACATCTGATGCTTGGCGCGGCCTCCGAAACAGATGTTGGACACGGTTTCAGGGATCAGAATCTTGCCCAGCAACCTGCCGTCGGGCGAGATACAATGCACCCCGTCACCAGCCGAACTCCAGACGTTTCCGTCTGAATCCAATCGGAACCCATCTGCCGCGCCAGCGTCCACAGTGAAGAAATGTGCCCCGTTCGTGGGCGCGCCGTCCGACATATCATAGCGCCGGATACAGCGCTGCGCGTCGGCATCGAACATCTTGCCGGTGTCGGCCACGTATAGCGTGTCTTCGTTCGGGCCGAAGGCCAGACCGTTCGGGCAGTCCATATCGGTGACCATGGCTGCGATCTCACGCGTAGCCGGATCGACGCGGTAGACATTGCAGGGCAATTCCTGCTCGGACGCAAACCCCTCGTAGTTGGTCATGATCCCGTAATGCGGATCGCTGAACCAGATCGAGCCGTCCGAGTGGACGACAACATCGTTGGGTGAGTTCAGCCTTTTCCCCTCAAAACTGTCGGCGATCACCGTGACCGAGCCGTCAAGCTCGGTCCGTGTTACCCGCCGTGTGCCGTGTTCGCAGGATACCAACCGGCCTTGCCCGTCGCGGGTATGCCCATTGGCATAGTTTGACGGCTGCCGATAGGTGGTGATGCCACTGCCCGGTGTCCAGCGCAGGATGCGATTGTTCGGAATGTCCGAGAACAGCAAACAGCCCGCATCGCCGAACCAGACCGGCCCCTCGACCCAGTCAAACCCGGTGGCAAGCTGTTTGACCGGCGCGTTGCCCAGAACATAGGTCTCAAATACCGGGTCGTGGGCTTCAAAAAAGGACATTACTCGGGTTTCCTATCCAAATGTGATTTGCGCTTTCATAGCCTGCGTCCGATCCCCCGCCAGGTCAAAACCTGCCTGTGCCTGATCGAGAGGGACCGTGTGCGAAATCAGTGGTTTCACATCCAGGCTGCCGTTTTGCATCAGGGCAATGGCGGTGGCAAATTCCTCGTGAAAGCGGAACGACCCGCGCAGGTCCAGTTCCTTGGCGGTCAGCATCTGCATCGGGATTGTCATGTCTCCGCCCAGTCCCAGTTGCAGAACGATCCCGCGCGGCCGCAGCGCCGCGATGCCAGCGGCCAGCGCCTGCGGGCTGCCCGAACATTCATAGAGAATGTCGAACGTGCCTTTGCCCGCCTGATAAGCGTTCAGCGCGTCGGTATCCCGGGTCACGTTGATCACGCGGTCCGCGCCCACCCGGGAGGCAAAGCCAAGCGCGTTGTCCTCAAGATCGGTCACGACAATCTCGGTCGCCCCTGCCGCCCGCGCGGCCAGCACCGCCAGAGTGCCGATGGGGCCGCTGCCGGTGATCAGGACCCGCTTGCCGAGGATTTCGCCCGCGCGCCGGGTGCCGTGCAGCACGACCGACAATGGCTCGGCCATTGCGGCCTCGCCCGCGGTCAAGCCTGTTGCGCGCACGCATTGGCTGGCATCGGCCACCAGAACCTCGCGAAAGGCACCCTGAATATGCGGGAAGGGCATGGCCGAACCATAGAAGCGCATGTTTTCGCAATGGTTGCGCAGGCCTTCGGCGCAATATTGGCACGCACCACATGGGCGGGACGGGGACACCGCCACCAGATCGCCCACAGCCAGCCCGTCAACACCGTCGCCGAGGGCGTCAATATGGCCTGACACCTCATGGCCCAGGATCATGGGCTCGCGCAGGCGCACCGTGCCAAAGCCACCATGGTTATAGTAATGAAGATCCGACCCGCAGATGCCGCCAGCGGCCATCTTCACGCGGACCTGACCGGGTCCGGGCTCTGGCACTTCGCGGGTTTCGATGCGCAGTTCGCGGGGGGCGTGAATGACAATCGCTCGCATGGCTTACAGGCTCGCCGTGATGCCGCCGTCCACGAACAGCGTATGCCCGTTGACAAAGCTGGATGCCGGAGAGGACAGGAACACGCAAGCGCCCACCAGTTCCTCGACCTTGCCCCAGCGGCCTGCCGGGGTGCGTTTTTCCAGCCAGGCCGAAAACTCGGGGTCATTGACCAGCGCTTCGTTCAGTGGCGTGTCGAAATAGCCCGGCGCGATGGCGTTGCATTGAAGCCCGTGCTTGGCCCAGTCGGTGGCCATGCCCTTGGTCAGATTGCCCACCGCGCCTTTGGTCGCGGTGTAAGGCGCGATGCCGGGGCGGGCCAGCGCGGTCTGCACGCTGGCGATGTTGATGATCTTGCCCGCGCCGCGCCCGATCATATGCCGCGCACAGGCCTGCCCTACGTTGAACACCGTCGTGATATTGGTTTCCAGCAGCTTGCCGAACATCTCGGCCGGGTAGTTTTCCAGCTCAGTCCGGAACTGCATCCCGGCATTGTTGACCAGAATGTCGATCTGGCCCGAGGCTTCGTACCCGTCCACCGCAGCCATAACCGCAGCATGATCGGTGGCGTCGAAGGGCAGCGCCGTGACGCTGTGGCCTTCGCCGGACAGCTTGGCCACGGCGGCATCCAGTTTGGTCGTGTCGCGGCCATTGAGAACAACTGAGGCTCCGGCCTCGGCCAATCCCCGCGCCAGCGCAAATCCGATCCCTTGCGAGGATCCGGTGACAAGGGCAGTTTTTCCGGTCAGGTCAAATAAGGTCATGGCTCAGATCTCGACATAAACATCGTCGCCTTCAACAGCGACAGGATAGGTTTTCAGCGCCACACAGACCGGAGGCACGGTGGGATCGCCTGTGCGGTAATCGAAGGCCCCGAAATGCAGCGGGCATTCGATGTCGAACTCGTCCACCAACCCGTCGGACAGGTGTTGCTTTTCGTGGGTGCAATAACCGTCGGCCGCGTAGAAGTTCCCGTCCGGGCCGTGGATGATGATCAGGCTTTTGTCGCCATGGTCAAAACGCATGACATCTTCTTCTTCGATGTCGCCTGTTGAACAGACGCGGATTTTCTCGGCCATATCAGTCCTCAGATTCTGTCAATTTCGGTCATCAGCTTTTCGTATTCACCCGGTGCCATATGCGGCGTGATGTTGTCCGGCGGAAAGCTGCCATTGGTGGCCGCATCGCGAAAGGCGCTGACGGCGGCGACGCGGGCGGCGTATAGTTCACGGTGCAGACGGGCCAGATCGCCAAAGGCCTGCACATGACGCGGCGGGTTCTCGGTTTCGCCGGTCAGGTCGTTCTGGAACAGGAAATTCACATCCCCTCCGCCGCCCGACCCAAGCGAGACGCAGATCAGTGCAGTGCGGCGGGCAATCTCGGTCATGGTCTCGCCGCAGATCACCTCGGATTCGACGGCAAAGGCCCCGGCGTTTTCAAGCCGCTTGAAATCGCGCAGAAGCTCCAGCGCTTCGTCTGCGGTCTTGCCCATCGCCCGCATGCCGCCCGTCGCAACCGATTTGCGCGGCACAAGACCCAGATGGCCCATGACCGGGATGCCTTCTTTGCTGAGCGTCTCGACCACGTCAAAGCTGCGCGGGGTGATCACCGCATCGGCCCCCAGATGCAGCGCATCCAGTGCGGCGCTCAGGATGTCATCAGTGGTCTTGACCTCGGTCAGTTTGATCGCGGCTGTGCAGAAGCTGGTTTTGTTATGGGCGCGAACATGCACCATACTGGCCGCATCCGACACGATCATGTCGATACCCGCCTCTTCGGCGGCGCGTAAATCGTCCGGGGTGTTGGCCGTGACCTGAGTCAGCTTGCGCCCCTCGGCCTTGGCCTGACGCATGCAGGGGATCGTCACCCTGCGCTGTGCGGGCTGGGCAGCAAAAGTGTAGATGGATTTCACGCGCCTAACCCCGCCCGATAAAGGGCATGGCGGTGGCCATGACGGTCATGAACTGGACATTCGCCTCAAGCGGCAGGTTGGCCATGTGCAGCACCGACAGGGCCACGTTCTCGACGCTCATCACCGGTTCGGGCTTTAGCGACCCGTCCGCCTGCGGCACACCGCCGGACATCTTCGAGGTCATCTCGGACGCCGTATTGCCAATGTCGATCTGGCCGCAGGCGATGTTGAACGGACGCCCGTCCAGCGAGATCGACCGGGTCATGCCCGTGATCGCGTGTTTGGAACTGGTATAGGGCACCGAGCCCGGGCGCGGCACCGCCGCCGAGATCGAGCCGTTGTTGATGATCCGACCACCTTGAGGGTCCTGATCCCGCATCACGTTGAACGCGCCGCGCGCGCACAGAAACGCACCGTAAAGGTTCACGTTCATCACGGTCATGAAATCCTCGGGCGGGATATCCCCGATTGGTGCTGCGGGCACGTTGTTGCCCGCATTGTTGAACAGCACATCCAGCCGCCCATGCGTCTGTTTGATCGCATCATACAGGGCATCGACCTGCGCTGGGTCCGTCACATCGCAGGCGATGGCCTGACCCCCACCCATGGCGGCAACGGTCTCGTCCAGGGGCTCCTGCCGTCGTCCGGTGACCGCAACCGTGTACCCGTTCTGGGCCAGTTTCACCGCGCAGGCCCGACCAATGCCCGAGCCGCCGCCTGTCACCAAAGCAATCTTGCTCATGTTTCGTTTCCTCCCTTGGGTGCCAGCCGCGCGGGCAGGCGGTTATTGTCTTCATACAGCGCAAGATGGCCGCGTATGGCGTCCAGACAGGCGGGCAGGTCGCGGGCAATAGCAGCGTCATAAATCGCCCGATGCTCGGCCCGCGTCACCGGCGAGAATCCAAACCCGTCAATCTGGGACACTGCGTACATCCGGAACGTGTCATAGACGGATTTGTAGGTTCGCATCAGCAGGTCCGAATCGCATGCCCCCAGCAACGTGCTGTGAAACAACCAGTCCTGCCGTGACCAGCGCCTGAGAAAAGGTGTGATATCTTCGGCCTGCTCCATACGCGCTTCGATATAGTCAAGGTTGTGATGGGCGGCGTTCAATGCCATCTCCCATTCAAAATCACCCTGTTTCAGAGCCAGTGCGGCCGCCTCGCCTTCCAGCAACTGTCGCAGATGCGCCGCTTGCCGGAATGTCTCTTCCGAGTGTTGTACGGCGCGAAACCCGTGGTTCTTTTCGTTTTCAACAAAGCCCTCTCCGGCCAGCCGCAACAATGCCTCGCGCAGGGCGGCGGTGGTGCAGCCGAACTCGACCTTCAGGTGTTGGGGTTTAAGCCGTTCGCCGGATTTCCAGCGCCCCCAGATCAGCCCGTCGCGCAGGCTGTCGTAGATATCTGGCGGCGGTTTCGGGGCAGAGGAGGCATCCATTCCAACAGGCGTAAGGACAGGTCGGCGGCAGGTCAAGGAAATTTTGGTAGACGCTCGCAATTTCGTCAAAACTAAAAAGTTTCGAAACTTTTGTTGACGGAACGGTGGAGCCTGTCTATCCGATTAAGTGGTCGGAAACGCACTTTGGCACGGATTCGGCCAAGGAAAGGGCATGTCATGGCGAAGAAACCCAAGATCACGATTGACGAACATGGCCAGGAGCGAAACCGCCGCGGTGAGTGGTGGTCGGGCCGCCCGATCTATCTTGAGCCACTTTTTGACGATCCGCTGAACTTCCCGAAAATATTCAAATGGCTGACGGGTTTCCCGGGATTCTTCCTGCCGTGGTTTGCCATCTATATGGTGCTGATCGGGGTCAGCTATGTCTGGTTCACGCCCGAGTTGACGCGCATGGAAACGTTCCAACTTGGTTGGATGGCCGAGATCCTTCTGCGCAATCTGGTCCTGATCTGGGTCTGGACCGGGATATTCCACCTGTGGTTCTGCGGTTATAAGATGCAGGGGCGGCTCAAGAAGTACAACGCCAATATGCAGGCCAAGAACAACCCCACTTTCCTGTTCGGCGATCAGGTTTGGGATAACATCTTCTGGGCGCAGGTCGGCACGCTGATCTGGACGGGATATGAGTGTTTCCTGTGGTGGGGCTATGCAAATGGCTGGATGCCCTATCTTGACCCGGCGGAGCATCCGATCCTGTTCTGCCTGCTGATGATGGCGATTCCGTTCTGGCGCAACTTTCACTTCTACTGGATTCACCGCCTGATCCACTGGAAACCGCTGTATGACTGGGTGCATTACCTTCATCACAAGAACGTAAATGTCGGCCCATGGTCCGGGATGGCAATGCACCCGGTTGAACATCTGGTCTATTTCTCGTGTATGCTGATCCACGTGATCGTGCCCAGCCATCCGCTGCATATGATGTTCAACGGGTTCCAGACCGCGCTTGGCCCCGCCGTCAGCCATTCGGGATTTGATGAAATCGTGTTTGGCGATGAGCTGGCGCTGCGCAATGACCGCTATATGCACTATCTGCATCATCGCTATCACAATGTGAATTTCGGAGAGAGCAACGTGCCCCTCGACAAGTGGTTCGGCAGCCTGCACGACGGCACGCCCGAGGCCGATGAACATTTCCGCAAACTGCATACCGAGCGTACTAAAGCCATGCGCAGTACCCAGGCATGAGCGGTATCGTAATCGTCGGCGCAGGCCATGCGGGTCTGCGCGCGGCGACCTCGGCCCGCAAGTCGGAGTTCGAGGGTCCGATAACGCTGATCGACCGGGATGCGGTCTGGCCACCGCATGAACGCCCCCCCTTTTCAAAGTGGCGAGAGGATGGGGTGGAAGCGCGCCCTATTGTACCCGCTGAACATGTCGATGCGGCGGGGGTGACGTTCCGGCATGATTTGGTCACGGCGATTGATCCCGACGCCCGGATTCTGACGCTGTCCGGCGGCGCATCCCTTGGGTTTGACAAACTGCTGTTGGCCACCGGCGCAGCGGCGCGCGCCTTTCCGGATGCCATGACCCTGCGTACCAAAGCCGATGAGGATGCGATCCGCGAAAGGGCGACGGGTGCCGAAACCGCCATCATCATCGGGGCAGGATTCATCGGCTTGGAACTGGCATCCAGCCTGCGTGCAATGGGTGTTGCTGTGCGTGTGGTCGAGCAGGCAGACCGTATTCTGGCACGTGGCGCGACTCCGGCGGTCGCCGCTATTGTGCAAGACCGCCACGTCGCGGAAGGCGTCGTGTTCAGTCTGAACCATAGAACAACGCCCGAGGAACTGGCGCAGGCCGATCTTGTCATTGCCGGTATCGGCTCGACCCCGATGGTCGAATTGGCCGAGCAGGCCGGGCTATCGGTTGAGAACGGGGTATTGGTGGACCGCCATTTGCACACCTCGCACCCAAATATCTTCGCCGCCGGCGATTGCTGTGCGGCGCCGGTCACGGGAGACCAGCCAACCCGGCTGGAGGCCTGGACTGCCGCTGGCCAGCAAGGCGAAATCGCAGGTCATAACATGGCCTGCCCCGATGACCTGCGATCCTGTGAATTGACGCCCTGGGTCTGGTCGGATCAGTATGACTATGTGCTGCAAAGCGCTGGACTGCAAAGCGCGGATCACCAGATCATCGACCGCGCGTATGGGCCTGACCACCATATTTCCTTCGGCCTGTCAGACTGCAAACTGGCGTTTGCCGTAGGCATCGCGAAAGGCGTCAAGATTGCAAAAGATATGCGTCTTGCGATGAAGCTGATAGAAAGCGCGCGTTTGGTGGACAGCGCGGCCCTTGCCGATCCTGCCATTTCACTCAAAAGCCTGCTTAAGGGATAGGAAAAAATGACCAAGCCAGATATCCTCGTTGTAGGGTCTTATGCTGACTACGATCAGGTCCCGATGGACGAAGCCTTTACTGTCTGGCTGATGGAGGAAGGCGGCACGCCAGACCATCTGCCAGCCGAGGCGCTGACCGCGATCCGCGCCATCGCCTTTCGCGGCCACTCGTTCCTGAGCGGTGAGGTCATGGACCGGTTTCCCAATCTGGGGATGATTGCCAATCTGGGTGTTGGCTACGACACAATCGACGTAGCCCACGCGGTGAAACGCGGCATTCTGGTGTCCAACACTCCGGATGTCCTGACCGAGGATGTTGCCGATCTGGGCATTGGCATGATGATCGCGTGGTCGCGCGGCATTCCGGGTGCGCAGGCTTGGATACGATCCGGCGAGTGGGCGCAGCACGGCGAATACCGGCTGCAGCGCAAAGTGTCGGGCAAACGGGCGGGGATCGTCGGGCTGGGCCGCATCGGTCGTGCGCTGGCTGAACGGCTGGTGCCCTTCAATATCGACATCAGCTATTTTGCGCGGACCGAAAAGGACACGCCGGGTTGGACCTATTTCGACGACATCCCAACCATGGCCGCGCAGGTCGATGTGTTATTCGTCTGCGTGTCCGGCGGCCCGGAAACGGCGGGTCTTGTGGGGGCTGACGCCCTTGCGGCACTGGGGCAAATGGGGCTGCTGGTGAACATCTCACGCGGGACGACCGTTGACGAGGGCGCACTGCTCGAAGCGCTGGAGAACGGCCAGATCGCCGGAGCTGCGCTGGATGTATTCCTGAACGAACCCAATATCGATCCACGATTCCTGCAAATGGACAACGTGTTGCTGCAACCGCACCAATCCTCCGGCACGATTGAGACACGTACCGCGATGGGGGCCCTGCAACGCGAAAATCTTGCGGCGTACTTTGACGGTCGTCCGCTGGTGACACCCGTGCCCGAGTGCGCCTAGATCGTATTGCGTTTGATTTGAATCGAAATACGCTGCCTCTCCCTGCGGTCGAACGCGCATTTCGATAACTTTGCCTCAGAGGAAACGCAAAACGCTTTAGATCGTGCTGCCCGGAACGAAGCGGAAACTGACCGGTGTGACATCCTTGACCGGTCGGTTGTTGATTGCGGCCAGAATGGAATCGGCGGCTTGCTGACCCAGTTTCAGATGCGCCACATGCATCGTCGTCAGCCGCTGCGGCAGGATTGAGGCGATGGGCAGGTCTCCCCAACCTGCAATTCCGATATCGTCCGGCACGCTGAGGCCACGGGATTGGGCAAACATCAGCCCCCCGGCGGCCATGTTGTCATTCTGGTAGTAAATGGCATCCAGATCAGGTGTGCGGCTCAGCATCTGCTCCGTCGCATAATACCCGGCATAAAATCCGGGCGTATCTTTCAGAACATAGCTGTCGGCGATTGAGCCGTCGCCATCCAATACAGCCGATTTCCACCCTGTAAATCGGCTCTCGGCGGAATGGGCGGCGTCATGATGAGTGCCGATATAGCCCATCCTGCGGTGGCCGCGTTCGACCATATACCGCCCCATTGCATAGCCGCTGTCATAGTGGTTCAGTCCCACGCTCAGATCGACGGGTGAGGTGTTGAGGTCCCACAGTTCGACCACCGGAACACCCGCCCCGCGCAGCAGTTTTCGGGTGCGTTCAGAATGATTGCGACCCGTGACGATCAACCCCGCCGGGCGCCATTCCAGAACCGTTTCGATCCAGCTTTCGACTGATTCCATATCGTATTGCGACACACACAGAACCGCCTGATATCCCGAGGCGTTCAACCGCCGCTCGATCCCTTCCAGAACCTGCGCAAAGACCTCGTTTCCCAGATCGGGAATGGACACACCGACGAAGGTTGAGGTGCTTTCGGACGAGAAGGCCACCGCCATCCGGTCATGGACATAACCCAGCCGCCGGACCTCGGCCATGACGCGATCCCGGGTGTCCTCGGAAAACCCCTTGCCATTGTTCAGCACCCGCGAGGCGGTCATTTTCGACACGCCTGCGGCCTCGGCAACCTCGGCCAGTTTTATTCTTGTTCGTTTTCTTGGGCTCATTCTTGCTCCGAGAGTTACCCGTAACTTTTTTGTTGACTCATCGCTGATCTGAACGCAGCGTAAGGGAGAGATACCGGTAACTCAACAAAAATGTCGGTACGCTTCAGGGAGGAACTTGAGTGTCGAAGGCCGTTTTAAACGGGCTGGTTTTTGACCGTATTGCCAAGCACTTCGGTGGAAACTATGCGTTGAAGGACGTGTCACTTCGGGTGGCGCGCGGCGAAATTGTCGCGCTGTTGGGCGAAAACGGGGCCGGTAAATCGACACTGATCAAGGTGTTGGGCGGCATTCATACCGCTGACAGCGGCGAGGTGCGCATTGACGGCCAACCCTATCGCCATTCACCGGGCAGTTTCGGTCAGCGTCAGAACGTGGCCTTCATTCACCAGGACCTAGGTTTGATCGAATGGATGACCGTGGCCGAGAACATGGCCCTGTCCCTTGGATTTGCCCGCAAGGCTGGTTTTGTAAGCTGGCGGGGTGTTGAAAAGTTCGCCCGTCAGGCGCTGGACAAGGTGGGGTGCGATTTCGATCCGACAACGCGCGTATCCAGCCTGTCGCGCACGGAAAAGTCGCTGATCGCGATTGCGCGCGCTTTGGCAGTGGAATGCGATTTTCTAGTTCTGGACGAACCCACCGCCTCGCTTCCGGCGGATGAGGTCGAGGGGCTGTTCGATGCGATCCGCCCGCTGAAAGACCGGGGTGTGGGGATGATCTATGTCTCGCACCGTCTGGACGAAGTGTTTGCGATCTCGGATCGCGTCGCGGTGCTGCGCGATGGAGAGATGGTTGGAATGCGCGATACCGGCCACACCACGCCCGAAGAGTTGGTGCATATGATTGTCGGTCGCAAAACCCGCGCGGTCCAGAAGGCCGACGTGGTGCCGGGTGCGCGTGTGGCTGAGGTGCGCGATCTGGCCTGCGAAGGGGTGGGGCCGGTCAGCTTCCATCTGGATCAGGGTGAAATTCTCGGGCTTGTGGGCCTGCGCGGCGCGGGGCATGAGGCCATCGCGCGTGCGATGTTCGGGTCGGAACCCTATCAGGGCGACATCGAGATCAATGGCGACCGTCCTGATCTGTCATCACCAAAAGCCGCAATGGAATCCGGGATCGGGCTTGTCGCCCGCGACCGGACCGAGGAATCGGTGGCCGGTACGCTGACGATCCGCGAGAACACCTTTCTCAACCCCGCCGCATTCCAGCGCGGATTCTGGAACGTCCAGTCGGCCCGGACCGAGGCCGGAAAGGCCGCCGAGATCGGCTCGGCCCTTGGGCTGTCACCCAATGATCCGGGCCTGAATGTCGAGGCGCTGTCGGGTGGCAATCAGCAAAAGGTTGTTGTCGGGCGCTGGCTGGCGACAGATCGCAAGCTGTTGATCTGCGAAGATCCCACGGCGGGCGTCGATGTGGGCGCCAAGGCCGAAATCTATGCCCTGATCCAACGCGCCGTGCGCGAAGGTGTGGGGGTTATCGTGGTGTCCACCGATTTCGAAGAGGTTGCCGCGATCTGTACCCGCGCTCTGATTTTCAGTCAGGGCACGATTGTCGACGAATTGTCTGACCATCGCCTGAACACCGAACAACTGATTCAGTCTGCCTCGGCAGGTAATGTAACGTCCCAAATGGAAACACCGCATGCAGTCCATTGAATCCAACGCGCTGGAGCCGACGAAGGCCGAAATGCAGAACCTGTCGATGGCCGCGCGCCTCGGGCGTCTGGTGCCGGTCTATGGCCTTGTGGTGTTGACCATCGCCCTGATCCTGTTGTTCAGCATCCTGCTACCAGACACTTTCCCGACCATGCTGAACTTGCGGTCGATCCTGGCGGACAAGGCGATTATCGCGATCCTGTCGCTGGCGGCAATGATCCCTATGGTGACGGGCAAGATCGACCTGACCGTCGGATATGGCATCGTGTTGTGGCATATTCTGGTCATCAGCCTGCAGATCGCCGGTGTACCATGGCCGCTGGCCTGCGTTCTGATCCTGATCGCAGGGGCCTTTGTGGGGTTCCTGAACGGATTGCTGGTCGAAGTGGCCAAGATCGACAGTTTCATTGCCACGCTTGGAACCGGCACCATCATCTATGCACTGGCCCTGTGGCATACGGGCGGGCGGCAGGTCGTAGCGCAGTTGGACCCGGGTTTCTACAAGCTCAGCACCACCTTTGTGTTTGGCCTGCCCATCACCGCCTATTACGTGCTGGCGCTGGCTGTTCTGCTGTGGCTGCTGCTCGAATACCTGCCGCTGGGGCGCTACATGTACGCCATCGGCGCAAACCCTAAGGCGGCGACGCTGAATGGTATCCCGGTTGCGCGCTATACCATGCTGGCCTTCATTGCGTCGGGGGCCCTGTCGGCGCTGGCCGGTGTGCTTCTGGCGTCGAAACTGAGGATCGGACAGGCAAGTGTCGGCCTTGAGTTTCTGCTGCCCGCGCTGGTCGGGGCCTTTCTTGGATCGACCACGATCAAACCCGGGCGGGTGAACGTATGGGGCACGATCATCGGTGTCATCATACTTGCCGTCGGTATCTCGGGGATCCAGCAATTTGGCGGGTCGTTCTGGGTTGAGCCGATGTTCAACGGTGTGACCTTGCTGGTCGCGATCGGCATCGCGGGTCTGGCACAGCGCCGTCGGGCCGCAACGCATTTCGGGGCCGCCGGGGCCGAGGAGGGGCCTGCGGAGAAATCATCGGAAACTTGATAAACGGGAGGATATAATATGTTCAGAAGAACTCTGCTGGCCAGCGCCGTCGCGGCATTGGCACTGACCGGAGGCGCAGGGGCGCAATCGGTGGACGAAGCGAAGGATTTCATCGCTCAATTCGCATCACGACAGGACAGCTGGACCGGCCCGACCACGGGTCCGGCAGCGCAGCCGGACAAGCTGGTTGTCATGCTGGCTTCGGACCTCACAAACGGGGGTGTTCTGGGCGCGGCTGAAGGCGCGCAAGAGGCCGCCGAGGCCATCGGCTGGGACCTGCGCGTGATCGAGGGCGGCGGCACCGTTTCGGGCCGCACTGGCGCGTTCAGTCAGGCGCTGGCGCTGAACCCCAACGGCATCATCATCAACGGGTTCAATCCGACGGAGCAGCAGGTGGGGATTGCTGCCGCGCAAGAGGCGGGGATACCGATGGTCTCGTGGCACGCCACGTCCGACAATGGCCCTGCGCCGGATGTGGGTATCTTTGCCAACATCACGACCAATGCGCGCGATGTATCGCTGGCGGCGGCCTATTGGGCCTTTGTCGATGCGGATGAACAGCCTGCCGTCGTGATCTTCACGGATTCGACCTATCAGATCGCCATCGACAAGGCCGACTGGATGAAGGAAGCCATCGAAAAGCTGGGCGGCACGGTGCTGGAATATGTCGATACGCCGATTGCCGAAACCTCGACCCGGATGCCGCAGCTGACCACCTCGCTGTTGCAGCGCCATGGGGCCAAATGGACTCATAGTCTGGCCATCAATGACCTGTATTTCGACTTCATGGGCCCCTCGCTGGCTGCTGCGGGCATTCCCGGGGATGGCGGGCCGATTGCCGTGGCCGCGGGTGATGGCAGTCAGGCCGCCTATCAGCGCGTCCGCACGCAGGAGTATCAGGCCGTCACCGTGGCCGAGCCGCTGAACCTGCAGGGCTGGCAGATGATCGACGAGTTGAACCGCGCCTTTGCGGGCGAAGACTGGTCAGGCTTCAACTCACCGCTGCATGTGGTGACGCCGGACAACATCGAATTCGATGGCGGACCCAACAACACCTTCGATCCCGATAACGGCTATCGCGATGCCTACAAGAAAATCTGGGGTGTAGGCGGTTAAGTCTCCCCGAACCGCCTTATCGTCCGGCGCGCCGCAGGTGCGCCGGAGACAACCAACACGAAAAAGGGCACCTTCATGACGGACAAGTCACCCATAGTTTCCATGCGCGGAATCTCGAAACGTTTTGGCGGCGTCCACGCTTTGGAGGGCGTCGATCTCGACGCTTACCCCGGAGAGGTTCTGGCCATTGTCGGCGATAACGGGGCCGGTAAATCGACGCTGATCAAGGTTCTGACCGGCGTGTACCAGCCGACGGAAGGTCAGATCCTGCTGGATGGTCAGCCCTTCGCCATGACCAACCATTCCGACGCCATCGCAAATGGCATTGATGCGGTTTATCAGAATCTTGCACTGGCCGATCACCTGACGCCCGCGCAAAACCTGTTTCTGGGCTCGGAGCTGACGCGCAAGGTACTGGGCATAGAAATCCTCGACAACCGGCGTATGCGGGACGAGGCGCGCCGCGTTCTGCAGGACCGTCTGGGGGTCAACCTGGGCTCGATGGAAGTGGAAACCGACAGCCTGTCGGGTGGCCAGCGTCAGGCGGTCGCAATTGCGCGCGCGGTCCGGCATGACGATCTGCGCGTGCTGGTCATGGATGAACCCACCGCCGCCCTTGGACCGCAGGAAACCGCGCGAACCCTGAAGCTGATCAAGACGCTGCGCGATCAGGGGCTGGCGGTGATCGTGATTTCGCACTCGCTGGATGACGTGTTCGAAATATCCGACCGCATCCATGTGCAGCGGCGGGGCGAATGCGTTGGTGTCGTCAAAACCGCCGAGGTCACCAACGAAGATGTGCTGGGCATGATTGTCGGCACCAAGACAGCTGCCTGAGGGGAGAGAGACATGAACGACACAACTGCCACTCGTCCTCAATCCCTGACAGCAAGACTGGATGCCTATATGGGCGTTCTGGGTCCGCTGGCCATGATCCTGTTGATCGGGCTGTTCATGGCTGCGGTGGAACCGGCCCGGTATTTCCGTCTGTCGAACCTGAACCAGATTCTGCTGGATGCCGCGCTGTATATGCCGATGGCAATGGCGATGACCTTCGTCATCACGCAACGCGGGATTGACCTGTCTATCGGCTCGGTCGCGGCCTTGTCGGCGATCTGCATGGCTTTTATGGTCAAACAATGGGGGCTCGCGCCCTGGGCCGGGGTGCTTGTCTGCATCACGCTGGGCGCGCTTCTGGGTCTGGTCAACGGACTGGTGATTACCGTGTTCCGGGTGCCCGACCTGATCGGTACGCTGGCCATGGACCTTGTCTACCGCGGCTTCGCGCTGGTGCTGGCCAAAGGGCTGGTGCTGGCCCGATTCCCCGAGCTGATCACCGAAATCGGGCGCGGCCAGATGTTTGTCATCCTGCCCACGCCGGTTGTCATCGGAATATTGACGCTGGTGATCGGCTATTTCGTCCTGCGCGACACCTATTTCGGGCGCTACACGATCGCCATCGGCTCAAACCCCGAAGCCTCGGAGATGACGGGGATCGCGGTCGACCGCTATCGCATCTACGCCTATGTGCTGATGGGCGCGATGGCGGGGCTGGCTGGGCTGATGCTGACTGGCAAACTGAACGCGGTACAGGCGACATCAGCGCCTTACTTCAACCTGCATGTTATCGCAGCCGTGGTCGTCGGCGGCACCTCGCTGTTCGGTGGGCGAGCGTCGATCATCGGGTCTTTTGCGGGCGTGCTGTTGCTGTCGATGATGGTGAACGCGCTGGTGACGTTGCGGATTGAATTCTTCTGGCAATCGGTCGCCTCGGGCGTGGTCATCATCCTGTCCGTCGCCGTCTATACCTGGATCGGTAAAAAGGACCGCGATGGCAGCGGCAGCATCGGCGCGCTGTTCGCCAGCGCCGAGAACCGCCGCATCGTCAAGCTGATCGCGGTACTGGTCGCCGCATTCGTGATCGTCGTCGTGCTGGGCATGTTGTTCGGAGGGGATCCGAACCCAAGCGGCTAACACCGAAAAAGTAATCAAACCTAGGGAGGATAATATGAAACTACTCAATACAACGGTTCTTGCGACCAGCCTTGTCGCATCCGCAGCCATGGCGCAGGAGTTGCCGCTCAAGGCGCTGCCCGATGACGGAGAGCGGGATTTCTGGCTGATTGAACAGGTGAATGAGCCGGGCAAACTGGAAGCCCTGCAGGATGTGACAGGGGCCGAGGCGGTCGCGTTCAAGGGCACACAGGAAAATCCGATTCAGATCGCCTTTATCTACCCATCGGCTGATGTCTCGGACTTCTGGGCGCGTTCCTATCTGGCAACGACCAAGCGTCTGGATGAATTGGGTATCAACTACGAGACGCGCGAATTTGCTTCTCGTCAGATCGAACATTCGCTGCAATCGACCTATGCGCAGCAGGTGGATCAGGATGCCGATATCTATGACTTCGTGATCTTCGGACCCTCGGAACTGGCCACGCAAGCCGACAATATCGACAAACTGTCGGCCAATCCCGATCTGACCACCTTTGTCTGGGCGTTCCACACGCCATTGCAGTATCTTGAGAACCAGCCGGATATGTGGCTGGATTTCTCGTCCGCTTATGGTGCGATCAAGATCTGCGACTACATGGTGGAACGACTGGGCAATGACGTTGTCTATGCGATGAACCGTGGCATTCCAGGCATCACCGATAACCAGCGTTCAGGCGATTTCAAGGATTGTGTGGCCGAGAAAGGCAACTGGGATGTCGTCTATGAACATTACGGCGAATACCAGCGCGAAGGCGGGTTCGAAGGCACGCAGCTGATCCTGCAGGCCTACCCTGAGGCCACCGTGATCCACAACGCCAACACCGCCATGTCCATGGGGTCGGTCGAGGCGCAGCTGGCGGTCGGCAAAGAGAAAGAGATCTTCTCGACCGGCTGGGGCGGCACAGGTCTTGAGTTGGAAGCCATTCGCCGGGGTGAGCTGGATGCGACCCCGATGCGCATGGGCGACGATGTGGGCGCGGCCACTGCCGAGGCGATCAAGTACCATCTGGAAGGTCGTCAGGACGAACTGCCGCTGGTGTTCCTGGGCCGCATCACCGTGGCACATGACGAGATGTCCATCGACGAGATCGACGCCCTTGAACAAGAAGCCTTCCGCTTCTCGGGCGTCGGCAAGCTTGAGCGGTAAATTACCAGCGTAAATGAAAGATCGACGGCACCTGCACAGGCAGGTGCCGTCTTCGTTTCGCATGATCCGTCAGTCAGTGATTGTTGGGTTTCGTGGCAAATTCCTTTGAAGGCTGAGGAGATGGCGCAGTCGGGTTGATGACTCTGCCAGTTGAGGAAACTGCCGAAATGCAGAGAGTTCGGGCGTGAATTGGCCTTTGCGGATCATGTTGACCAATTCTATGTCTGCCAGGGCAGATGCAGCTGAATCGAAAGACTTGAAACCCAGCATGAGCCTGATGCGACGTTTGATGAATCGATGGCCTTGATCGATGATGTTGTAAAGGTATGTCCGTCTGACCATCTCAATCGGTGCCGGACAACCAAAGCCTGTCATCCTTTTTGTTTATGGCTTTGATGTCGGCAGTGTTGGCTCCGCGTTTGTCGATGGCAATCTTTCGCGGCAAACCGATCACCTTAAGCGCACGAGCGAAGAATTTCGTCGCCGCAGCTTTATTCCGGCGTTTGGAAAGCATGAAGTCCGGGGTCTTGCCGTGTTTGCCCATGGCGCGACAAAGATAAACCCACTCGCCCTTCACTTTCACATAGGTCTTATCCATGCGCCACGAACGGTCGGCAGGGCGCTTTTTGCACCGTGAAGCATCAGCTGCAAGACCGACGTATCGGCTCACCCAGCGGTTCAGGGTCGCGTGATCCAGTTCAACACTACATTCTGCGATGATTTCTTGCAGATCCCGATATGGCACTCCGCATCGGAGATAGAAGAAAACAGCGTGTAAGATCACGTTTTTCGGAAAATGTGCACCCTAAAATGAGATTGTAACGGTCTGTTCCTGTCATTTAGAGCATGCGCTACCAAAACGACACTCAGCCTGACAGGTGGGAAAAAGTTTGCGACAGAATCCTCTGGAGCCTGGGGTGGGCGAGGTGAATTGATTGCTTTGCATTGGCAATAAAGATTTATATATTGACCTTAACGAATTAAAAAGTTGAGTAAAGGACACTATATTGGTCTTTAATTTTGAGTCACAGACTCCGGGCGCGGCACAGGATGAGATTCGCTCTGCTGCCCGCAGGTTGCGTCTGGCTCATAACATGACACAGAAGGCCCTGGCCGAAAAATCGGGTGTGCCGCTATCGACGCTCAAGCGATTTGAACAAAGCGGTGAGATCTCGCTGGCTTCGCTTCTAGCGATCGCAGGGGCGTTGGGTGCGCTGGATGCGTTTCGCTATCTGTTCCCTCAGCCTACGGCCGCGTCTCTGGATCAGTTGAAATCGGTTGGGGTTGACCGAAAGCGTGCTGGAAAAAGGCACAAGTGATGGTGGATCGTCTGAACATTGAACTGGACTTTGGAGATCATCGGCGTCAGGTCGGACAGGTCGCTTGGGTCAAAGACCAACGTCGTGCGGCCATAGAATGGGCGAGCGAGTTCGTTGCACGCCCGCTGCCGATATCGCCTTATTCGATCCGGTCCTGGCAGGGGCTGCATTTCGGGGAACACACGCCATTTGACGGCTTGCCGGGTCTGTTGGGGGACTCATTGCCCGATGGTTGGGGTCATCTGCTGATTGATCGCGAACTGGCGCGACAGGGCAGGGCGGTTCATGACCTGACACCGGTCGACCGGTTGGCCATCGTGGGCCAGCACGGTATGGGGGCGCTGAGCTATCATCCCGAAGAAGAATTGACGAAACGGGACACTATTGATTTGGATTGGTTCGCCAAAACGGTCCAGCACATCGAAGAGGATATGGCTGTCGAAGACCTGCGCCGCTTGCGGGCAGGCAGTGGCGGCTCGGCGGGGGCACGACCGAAGTTCGTAGCACTGATGAACTCTGACACCGGGATGTTGCGGGACTATCGCAGTGCGGTGGAGGAGGGGTTCAGTCACTACCTGATTAAATTCCGGTCCTCGTCAGACCCGGTCAGCGCCGCGCGCGAGGAACAGGCCTATGCCGAAATGGCGCGTGCAGCCGGGATCAATATGTCCGACACGCAGGTTCTGACGACCGGTGAGGGGGATGATCTGTTCGCCACCCTTCGATTTGACAGGCCCAGCGGTCGGCGGCTGCACATGCACACAGTCGCGGGCATCCTGAATGCGGATTTCACTGCTCCGGCTGTTGATTATGAAACCCTTCTGAAATTGACGTATTTTATGACAAATCACCAAGGAGACGTGGAAGAGATGTTCCGGCGGATGGTGTTCAATGTTCTGAGCCACAACCGAGACGACCATATCAAGAACCATGCCTTTCTGATGGACCAGCATGGCACTTGGCGTTTGTCTCCGGCGTATGATCTGAGCTTTTCGGATGGCCCCGGCGGCGAACATCATCTCAGCGTCAATGGCAATGGGCGAAACCCAACGCATCAAGACCTGATCGCAGTAGGGCAGGGGGCGGGTCTGAAGCCGCGCCGCATCACGGAAATCATTGAACGAGTTCGCAATGTCACCCATCAGTGGCTGGCCTACGCAGATGCCGGTGGTGTTCCGGCAGTACGAAGCCGGGAAATCGCCGAGAGACTGGCGCTGGTTGACGTGAACTGATCGATCCGGTTTCTTAGCTGGCAGCGTCGAAAACACGATCCTGCCGGGGAGGTCGTCCGAATTTACGAGTGTATTCCCTGGAGAATTGTCCGGGGCTTTCGTATCCGACCCCGAAGGCGATATCGGATACTTTGGAACGGGTCGTTCGAAGCGTATCCCGTGCCTGCAACAGTCGCAGATCCTTTTGATATTGCAGGGGCGAGGTTCCGGTGACGGCTTTGAACTGTTCGAAGAAAGCCGAACTGCTCATACCGATGCGCCCGGCAAGATCTCCGACTATAAGTGGCTTGGCGAGATCGGATCGAATTTCGCGCGTCGCAGCAAAAATCCGGCTGGCGGTGGTGTCATTCCACAAAAGCTTCTGGAGCACGCCGCCATGACGCCCTAAAAGCAGGCGGGCATGAATTTCGCGCGATGTGATCGGGGCCAGAAGATGCCGCATCTCGTCCGTCTCGCACTGGCGAAAATAGCGAGTGATGGCGTTCTCCATGTCGGTATCTGTCTCTGCAAGGCATATTGAAAATGGGTCAGGCGCCCGAGCGGTGGCGGAAATCGGCACCGAAGGGGCCAGGCTGCGCAGCACATCCATATCCAGAGGAAAAACAAGTGCTACGTAAGGTTGTTCCGTCGTTGCCTCAGTAATCCGCGACACAACCGGCAGGGCGTGGCTAACGATCAGCGATTGTCCGGCCCGGACAGTCACGCTCTTGGTGCTTGTCCCGACCTCTTTCGCCCCCTGTAGAACGGCGCAGAACAAAGGGCGATACACGCTCGAATCCAAGCGGGTGGTTGAGGGGTGGATCAGCAGATGCGTCCCGGTTTGCTCGTGTGAAACCCCTCCGTGCGCAACCCCTTCCCGTTCAAGAACAGCCTGTACATAACCCAACAATCCCGCTTGCGTCATAGGTGCCTCCTTCGCCGTGCCAAGCCTTAGCACGATATTCCTCAAGAATTTATCGAATAGTCCGATTTCTGGAGGATCGTGCAAGTAATCAGGACTTAACGCGATGAAAACAGCGAAAGTTAAAGCTATCATCAAAGCATGAACTGGAGGAAAATGGATATGAAGACCATCCTAATCACCGGGGCTTCTTCGGGCATCGGGGCCGCGACCGCGCGGCATTTTCAGACAAACGGCTGGAATGTCATTGCCACGATGCGCAATCCCGCAGCCGAAACGGATCTCGTTACTTCTGAGAACGTGCATCTGGCCCGGCTGGATGTGACCGATCCCGGCTCGATCTCGACCGCCGTAGCTGAAGGGATCGACCGTTTCGGCCAGATTGATGTTCTGCTCAACAATGCGGGCTACGGTGCCTATGGTGCGCTTGAGGCATTCTCGATGGATCGGATCCGGCGCCAGTTCGAAACCAATGTGATCGGGCTTCTGGAGGTGACCAAGGCCGTTCTGCCTCATATGCGGCAGAACCGTTCCGGCACAATTATCAATATCTCTTCCATTGGCGGTCAAATCACATTTCCTCTCGGGTCGCTCTACCATGGCACCAAGTTCGCAGTGGAAGGGTTGTCCGAGGCGCTGCATTACGAACTGGAGCCGTTTGGCATCCATGTTCGGATTGTCCAGCCGGGCATGATCAAGACCAATTTTGGCGGCAGCTCCTTTGATTTCGCTATGGACGAAGGCCTGAACGACTATGCGCCCACCGTCGATGCCATGGGGCGTTTGTTCGGCAGGCTGGCCTCGGATCCATCTGCCCCGGAAACTGTTGCTGGGGTCATTTGGGACGCTGCAAACGAGACCAGTGATCGCCTGCGCTTTCGCGCAGGACCCGATGCAGAGAGGCTGCTTGATGCACGCAAGGCACAGGACGACGCAACCTTTATCGGCAGCCTCAAAAAGCAAATGGCGTCCTGAAGCAGAATTGGAAGGGATGGCACATGTACAAAAATGTTGTCAAAGAAGGCGGTTTGGCGGTGGTGACAGGGGCGGCCAGCGGTGTTGGAAAGGCCGCTGCGGTTCGATTTCTGCAAGACGGATTGGGGGTCATTCTGATCGATCTTCCGGGGGAAGCCTTGGAGGCAGCCGAAACGGAGCTGCGCGGCATGGCTGGACACTCGGCTCTGGTCCGTGCGGTTCCCACCGATGTGACCGACGCCGCAGCCGTAACCACCCTGGCGGATGAGGTCTTTTCACTGGGCGATATTGCGGTTTTGATGAACAATGCCGGAATTGCCCTGCCGACCGGCAGTTGGGAAAGTGCCGGGAACTGGCGCAAGCTGATCGAGGTAAATCTATTTGGCGTCATGAATGGCGTACATGCCTTCTTGCCGAGGATGATCCAGAGGGATCACCCGGCCGTTGTCATTAACACTGGCTCGAAACAAGGCATCACGACCCCACCGGGAAACCCGGCCTACAACACAAGCAAAGCGGCGGTGAAGGTCATGACCGAGATGTTGGCCAATGACCTGCGTCAGGCAGAGGCACCGATTACGGCCCACCTGTTCGTGCCTGGGTTTACCTACACCGGCATGATACAGAAATTCATGGCGGAGAAGCCCGCTGCTGCCTGGACCAGCGAACAGGCCGTCGACTTCCTGGTAAGCCGTATGTCAGCGGGAGATTTCTATATTCTCTGCCCGGACAATGACGTATCGCAGTCGCGTGATATCAAACGCATTGAATGGGCCTTGGGCGATATCATCAACAATCGCCCAGCTCTTTCGCGTTGGCATCCGGACTTTTCAGACGAATTTGCTGCGCATGAGAACCCTGAATAGGGGGCTGTTTGATCGCCAGAGGGGTCAGCAAGACCTGTGTAGGGCCGCATTTTCCTAAATGATCAAGTGAAGGCGGCACATGATATCGACTTTGAAAACAGAACGCTTGCACCACCGCTACAAGGACAATTTGTTAAGCGATGAGGTCAGGGCCTGCAACCGATCGGTTTGGCGCAGGTTGAAATGGGTCAGGAACTCGGGCTTGCCAAAGGGGACGTTCCTGGCGCGGATGGCCTCGACGCAGGTCTGGGCTTTATCCGCATTCCCGGCTTCTGCGTGCACGACCGCACCAATCATGAAGACATAAAGGTGGGGGTTGGGCGCGCTCAGGGCGTGCTCGGCATAGGCGCTGGCCGCAGCCAGATCGCCCGAGACAAATGCCGCCAACGCGCGCGTGCCGTACATGGATTGCAGATGCGGGTCCAAGGGGCTTAGCCTTAGCGCCGTTTCCACGTTTTGGTCCGCAGTTTGACCGTTGCACAGCACGGTGTTCAGCGTGGCGTTGTTGTAGTAGCCGAACGCATAGTTGGGGTTCAGATCAATGGAGCGGTCCACCCAGACCAACCCTTGCTCGGCGTCTCCCAGCAACCATTTTGCGCGCCCGTAGATCAGGTTGCAAAACGGGTCCAACGGGTCCAGTTGCAGGGCATCTTCGGCATGTCCCAACGCCAATCTGGCGTGCAGGCCTGTATCTGTCGCGAAATGCTGAAACGCGTTCTGGAATTCGGTATAGGACAGCCCGCAATGGGCGCGGGCAAAGCCTGGATCCTGTGCGATGGCAGTGCGAAAGTGACTGGCCGCAATCTCGTTGTCAGTGCGGTTATACCGGTACATATGCCGTATCCCGAGGTGGTAATGCCCCCACGCATTAAGGTTTTCCGAAGGGATGTGCGTCAGACGGTCAGCCTCGTGCACCGGCAGGCGCAGTTCCAGTGCCATGGCAAGGTCACGCGCAATACGGGCGCGCATATCGTACACATCCGCAATGGCTCCGGGGACACGGTCGCTCCAGATCACTTGACCTGAGCGTGCATCCGACAGTTCGGTATAGATGGCAAGCCGGGTGCCCTGCCACTCCACGGTGCCTGACGCGACGAACTGCGCGGCCAGTTGCGACCCCATGTCGGTCAGATCGGTTTCAGGCCCCGCGAACC
>NZ_JBQFMP010000017.1:0-71988 GCF_056531905.1 Ruegeria sp. K11 | reverse complement strand
CGCGCGAAGCGCCGCGCCCGGCCCAACCAGAGGAGATGTTTCGCAAGAGACATTGACGATGGGCGGGAGAGCCTTCGCCCCTGTTCAGTCGCCCAGCTTGGCGTGAATCTCGTCCAGATCGATATCCCCGACCGGCATCTTGTTCGCCGGGTTTTCGAAATCGTATTTGAACAGCTCAAAATCCTGCTTGTAGATTTCATAGACCAGATGCATCGACAGATCGTCAAAATAAGCCTCGACCGGATGCGCGCGTTTGGGGCCATGGCCCTCAGATTCGTTGAACCGTGGAATATCCGACAGGGTTACGGCGTGCGGCGTTTCCAGATGATCCAGAACATCCTGCATCCCGTCATTGAATTTCTCAGTCCAGAAAACGCGGTCATATCGCCCGCCATTCACGATAAAGGTCGACACATGGCCCGACATAGCCGACCAGTGAATGTCCGGATCCATCGGCCTGCGCCAGCGGATCGTATCCCGCGCAAACAGCAGGAATCTGCGAAAGCTGGCAATCTGATCGAATTCGCCCTTGCCGTCTTCGCCCCCGACCTCGATCCCGTAATTATAGATCAGCGTCGGCACCAGATTGCCGCGATAGCGTTTGCCGTTGCGTTGAATCCCGCAGATCTTGTCAAAGAACGAACTGAGAATCCGCGTGTAGGGATTGCGCACACAGGTAAACGCATAAGATTGATGATTGCGCACATTGCCCGAAATCCGGCTTTGACTGCCGTCGAACGCCCATTTGTGCAACCCGTCCTTGGCGTCATGAATATCACCGTCGAAAAACCGGCCATGATCCGAGTAATACATGATCTGACCAATGGTCGAGCAGGCGCATTTGGGCACTACGCGGTACACCATGCTTTCGCTTTCGGTCATCCATGTACCGGGAAAACCCATTTGCTGCGCCTCCTTAGCGGGTCACGTCATGTTTGATCGCACCCGCTTTTGGTCTCAGAAAACCAAAAATATTCTGTTTATTCAATCGCTCATCCTCAGTATCACGGTTGATAACGGGCAGAAACGGAAATCGTAAAACGGAAATGGCGAAGATTGCGTATATCTTGCTGTGTCACAAAGACCCTGACGCCATAATCGCGCAGGCTGAGCAGCTGACCGCAACAGGCGATTGCATGGCCATTCACTTTGATGCGCGCGCCGATGCGGCCGCCTATTCCCGCATACGAAAGGCTTTGCAAGACAATCCCAATGTCACTTTCGCAGCCAAACGGATCAAGTGCGGCTGGGGAGAATGGTCTCTGGTACAAGCCTCGCTAAACGCGGTGCAAGCGGCGGTGACGGCCTTTCCCCGTGCAACGCATTTTTACATGGTGTCCGGCGATTGCATGGCCATCAAGACGGCTGAATATGCGCACCGCTTTCTTGAGGAACGGGACAAGGATTACATCGAAAGCCACGATTTCCTTGAAAGCAACTGGATCAAGACCGGTATGAAAAAGGACCGGTTGGTTTACCGGCACTATTTCAACGAACGCACCCAAAGCCGGTTGTTCTACACCTCATATGATCTGCAGAAACGTCTGGGTCTGACCCGCGAGATACCCGCAGACATTCAGGTCATGATCGGCAGCCAATGGTGGTGCCTGCGCCGCCGGACGATTGAAATGATCCTTGCATTCCTGCGCAAACGACCGGATGTCACCCGGTTTTTCTCTACCACCTGGATACCCGACGAGACGTTTTTTCAAACCCTCGTCCGTCACCTGATTCCAAGGGACGAGATCGAAAACCGGACACCCACTTTTCTGATGTTCTCGGACTATGGCATGCCCGTGACGTTCTATAATGATCACTACAACATGCTGTTGGGTCAGGATTACCTGTTTGCGCGAAAAATCAGCCCCGAGGCGCATGAGCTGAGGGAACGTTTGGGAAAGCTCTATGCCGCCGAGGGAGTCTCCTTCCAGATCTCAGATGAAGGGCGCAACCTGTTTGGGTTTCTGACCGGGCGCGGGCGGGTTGGGCGCCGTCATGCGCAGCGGTTCTGGGAGGCCGGCAATACTTTGGGACCGGAACGAGAATTGTTTCTGGTCGTCTGCAAAAAGTGGCATGTCGCCAAACGTCTGGTCGACCAGATCGTGTCCGAGACAGACATTCCGTGCGTTGAATACCTTTTCAACGAAGAAGATACGATCCTTCCCGACCTTGGCGGCATTGAGAAAACGCTGCTCAAACGGTCGCGCCATCGGCGGGCCGTGGTCAAGATGTTGTTTGACAGCTTCGGCTCGGACAAGCTGGTGCTGTGCGTTGACCCTGGAAATCTGGATATCATTCAGGATTTCTGCAGCGATCAGGCGAAAACGCATGTTCTTGAGATTGAGTGCGAGTATTCTGACGACTACCTGATCGGCCATGCCCGTCGCGTAGGTCTGGCCGGTGAAAGCAGCCCGACTGAATCCGTGGCACGCCTGATCCCGGCGCTGCGCAATGCATTGGCATATGAATCGGAATTGATCCGGGGCGCGGGACTTGATGGGTACCTGCGGATCAAGGAAACCAGCCCCAAGGCCGAGAATGAAGCCACAGTCGCTGCATTTCTGAACGTTTCACAAGACAAGGCGCAGGCGGTAATGCGGCTGGATTATTTGTTTACCGATTAGGCACCGGGCGGCAGTAACGGCCACCGCCCGGTCCTTCATCAGATGTCGAACTTGACGCCTTGTGCAAGCGGCAGCTCGGCCGAGTAGTTCACCGTATTGGTCTGGCGACGCATATACGCCTTCCATGCGTCCGATCCGCTTTCGCGTCCGCCGCCGGTTTCCTTCTCACCGCCAAAGGCCCCGCCGATCTCGGCCCCTGACGGCCCGATGTTGACATTGGCGATGCCGCAATCCGACCCTGCTGCGGTCAGGAATTGCTCGGCTTCGCGCATGTTTAATGTGAACACGCACGAGGACAGACCTTGAGGCACGTCGTTTTGCAGCTCGATTGCCTCATCAAAGTCGTCATACCCCATGACATAGAGGATCGGGGCAAAGGTCTCGGTTTTGACGGTCGCGGTTTGTCCTGGCATCTCGACGATGGCGGGTTCCATGTAGACGCCCGCCGGAACACCTTCGGTCACACGGTTGCCACCAAAGACCGCACCCCCTTCGGCCCTGGCCGCGTTCAGCGCATCTGTCATCGCCGCCCCCGAGGCTTCGTCGACCAGCGGACCAATCAGCGTCCCCTCGGTCAGAGGGTTACCGATGGGCAGACCCGCATAAGCTTTCTTGAGGCGGCTCACCAGTTCTTCTCGGATCGAGTTATGAACGATCAGACGCCGCAGAGTGGTGCAGCGCTGGCCCGCCGTGCCCACGGCCGAGAAGACGATGGCGCGCACAGCCATTTCCAGATCGGCCGACGGGCCGACGATCATCGCGTTATTGCCACCCAGTTCCAGAATGCACTTGCCGAACCGTTGCGCCACAACCGGCGCAACCGCACGCCCCATGCGGGTGGACCCTGTGGCCGAAATCACCGGTACTTCTTCGCTGGCCACCAGCGTCTCACCCAGGGCGGACCCTCCGATCAGGGTCTGCAACAGGTTGTCCGGCGCATCGCCAAACCGGGCCAGCGCACGCTCAAATATCTTCTGACACGCCATCGCGGTCAGAGGTGTCTTTTCCGATGGTTTCCAGATCACCGGATCGCCACAAACCAAGGCAATGGCCGCATTCCAGGACCAAACGGCGACAGGAAAGTTGAACGCCGAGATCACGCCCACAGGGCCCGCCGGATGCCATGTCTCCATCATCCTGTGGCCAGGCCGTTCGGATGCAATGGTCAGGCCATAAAGCTGGCGTGACAGACCGACGGCAAAGTCGCAGATATCGATCATCTCCTGAACTTCACCCAGACCTTCCGAAGTAATCTTGCCGGCTTCCCAACTGACCAGTGCGCCCAGATCATCCTTGGCCGCGCGCAGCTCTTCTCCAAGCAGGCGGATCAATTCGCCCCGGCGCGGAGCCGGAACCCTGCGCCATGCCTTGAATGCCGTTTTGGCACGATCAAAAACCGCGTCCATGTCAGTGACGGATGTCTCGTGGACCGTCGCCAGCAGACCGCCATCAATCGGCGAGCGCACGGGCAAGGTACCGCCTGTCAGCTCGACCTCAGTCAGGTCCAGATTGGCAAGGGTTGTTTGGGCTGTCATCGCGATGTCTTTCATATCTCAGGCCGCCTTATGCTGTTCGGTTACGTCACCGGCGCGATACAGCCGGCCAAATTCAGTGTTTAGAAAATCGGACAATTTCACCTGCTCTTGCCGGACAAATCCGGCACCGGGCAGTGCGCCCGTCCGCATCAGGTCCACCACACCCAGAACACCCGCAGCGGTGGTGACCTGAATCGCGCTCCAGACCTGACCGCCCAGAGTTCGGGCGAAGGACTTATTGATCAGGGATTTCTCGCGCAGGGCGCCGCCAATTGTCCCCTTGGCCGTGCAATAGACCAGAACCACATCCTGATCGGTGCGCGGCAGCGCTGTTTCGAAGATGTCTTTCATCAAATCGCGGCGGCGTTCCAGCCCCAGATCGTTCAGCAGCAGACGCAGGATATCGCGGTGGCCCGGATAGCGGATCGAGCGATATGAGACCGCCCTTGCCTTTCCGTCCAGCGTCTCGGGCAAGGTGCCGAGCCCGCCGGATGTGTTGAAGCACTCGTATTCGACCCCGTCATGTCCGATCAGCTCGTAATCCTCGAGCGGCGCAGTTTTGACCCGCGCACCATTCACGATGGCATCGCACGGGTTGCAATATTCATTGATCAACCCGTCAGTGGACCACGTCAGATTGTATTTCAGCGCGTTGGTTGGGTAGAGCGGCAACGCACCGACACGCATATGCAAACTGTCCAGCTCATCAAACTCTGCCGCCAGCGCCGCACCCGCGATGCCAACAAAACCAGGTGCCAGACCGCATTGAGGCGTAAAGGCCGTATCGCTATCCGCGGCCAGTGCCCGCACTTCATTTGTCGATGCCACATCCTCGGTCAGGTCGAAATAATGCGCTCCGGCCGTCTTGGCGGCCTTTGCGATCGCCGGGGTCAGGAAGAAGGGTGCCGCAGAAATAACCGCGTCGAATCCCGAAAGTGCCAGTGCCAGACTGTCGGCGTCCTGCACGTCAACCTGCCGGGTTGCAAACCCCTGCCGGTTCAATACCGCCAGGCTGGACAGATCCCGATCAGCGACGGTGACCGAGTAATTTGAAGAAGATTTCAGCAAGGCGGCAATCATCTGCCCGATCTTGCCTGCCCCGATGATGCAAACATTCCAGTTCATTCTGCGCCTCCAATAGTCATCACCTCAAATATGGAGGCCGACCTGTCCGGCGCGCAGAGAGCAAGATGACGAATCGAGAGGTAATGCCGTCGTTATGTCGGATTATTCGACGTTTTGCCAAAAATAGGCCACCTCGCTCGCTCACGGCTATCAAAACGCCCGGATCTAGAGAACGAGCAATATTGTCTGATCTCTCAGACTACTCTCAATGGGAATCGATGTATGTGCGGCAGGGTTCCGCAACTGAAGATGAACGCCTCACACTGGTCCGCACCCGCTCCAATCAACAAAATGCAGCACGACGTGAGACTGGTTCTGTTGTTCTCTTCAAAGATCGCCCGACGGATGCCTCGACTGAAGGGCATGCTTAGACTTTGATACACAACAATATTTCTGACTGCGCCATTTTTCGCCGCAGTAAATGTCGCCAAATCCTGCCCATGTTCCCTTGGCGCAGATCTTTGTTCTCAATTCCCGAACAACATTAACAGAACATGAACAGCGTATTCTCAGCGTGTTCAAACAACCTCAGGCATAATGACAATGTTGGATCAAACGGCCGTATGTCGCTTGATCGCGAACAAGGGGAAAACCATGATCAAGTCTGCCTTTGTGATTGAAAACTCCGGCGCAACAGCTGTGATGCCAGCATCCGGCGCTGAAACCGGAAGACCCGGGTCAGGGTCAGCAAACGCGAGCAATGACCGCTTTCCTCCGATCGAGAATGCACTAACGGATATCGTAAAAAACAAGCGGCTTTTTGAGGCACAGAACAACAACGTCTGAAGTCAATTCAGCGCACCCCACACAATTCCCGGTTACCGTCCCACCTCTACTGGAATTGAGAGACTCAAGCCTGCTCCACCCCCGGAGCAGGCTTTTTTATGCAATTCACCATCAGGTTTGATTGGCAAAAAATATTGCCCGACCTCTTTTGAGTCAGGTCATCGGAAAAGCGCCGGGCCGACCCCCTGCGAAATATGCAGGGTATTGGGCCGGCCCGGTCAGCGCACTACTGAAGGGTTCTAAATTCAGCAGTTCCGCGAGTGTTCTATGTATTGTTGAAGCTTAGCAGCCTTTACAGGCCAAGGATCGCCCTTACGGCAGCTTCGACCTCATCCGTCACCGGCTTGTTTGCCGCTGCTTCCAGCGCCTCGCGTTCGGTCAATGTCTGGTTTTCCACCTGGGTTGTCAGATCATCGACGGCGGCAACCGTGTCCTCATAGTCCTGCGTGGTCTGACGTTCCGAATTCAGATCGTCCACCGCAGCCTGAGAAGACGCCAGGTCCTCATTCGCCTGATCCAACTCGGCTTGAATATCAGCATCCTCACCGCCTGCATCTATTAGGTCCTGTTCCAGTTGCGCGACACGCTCGGAATCCTGATTAACCTGCTCAAGCGCCAGGTCCAGCTCGGCGTCGATTTCCTCAACCGTGCGAGCCGGTGGGTCCATACTGTCCAGCAATGCCTGCTTTTCTTCCAACTCGGTCTTTAGAACGCCACCCGCCAGAACCGTGTCACGATAAATCGCAATACGACCCACGCGCGAATTCGGAGAAGCGTTCAGCAAAGCCGTTTCGCTGGCGTTTGCTGCGTTCAGCGCCCCTAATTCAGACGGGTGAACACCAAGCAGCCCCGCAATCCTGTTGCCCTTCGGGCGCGGTTGAGGCTTGACCACCGGTGTCACTTCAACGGTCTTGCGTGTCACCCTGAGCTTCTTTTTCTCTACCTTGGCAGTACGCTCCTTGGCCTTCTTGCCCTTGAACAGATCCTTCAGAGAGAATTTGCCCTTCTTTGACGACTTGCTGCGGGAACCATCGGATTTTGTACGTGTCTTACCCGATTTCCCTTTCGCTTTCTTCTTGTCGCCTTTGTCAGCACCATAGCTGGCACCCTTACCGCCGCCTTTGCCTCCATCGTTTCCGCCGCCCTTACCGCCGCCTTTACCGCCACCATTGCCACCGCCTTTGCCGCCACCTTTTCCTTCTTTGGCGTAGACCACATCCGGCATGGCAAGGGTTGCAACAATCGCAGTCGAGCCCATCAGGGCAACTGAAAGGGTTATGGCTTTGATCAGATTGGACGATGTGGCTTTCATGACTATCCCCGTCAAACGAGTGTTTCGTTGTTTCTGTTTCAGTGCCGACAGCCACCCCCGCCGACAGTCTCGATGTGCTGGCGAATCGCACGTCAGCTAACACAGTTGATCGCATCGCGCTTGAACCCTCGCGAAACCGATTGTTCATCGCCGGTTCACCTTGCTGCGGTTAATTTGTTTGCGCGTTTACTGAGTTGTTGAGTACTCGAAATGAAAAAGCTCATCTTGATCACCTGCCTGCTGGGCCTCTTCCAAGTTGAGGAAGGGCTTGCCGCCGCGCGTGAGCTGAAGCAACTCGAATTGCGCAAAGCGACCCTGACCGGAAGTGCGATCCGCCTGAAAAGCGTGATCAAAGGGGTTGAAAAGGCATTTGGTGGAACTCCAGTCGATGCGCGCGCCTTCCGCGCGGATGAGATTTATTATCGCATCCTGCTCAAGAAGCCGGACGGCAAGGTCATCAGTGTGATTGTCAACGCGCGAACCGGGGTGGTTGTTTCAAACCGATCCAGCGTAGGTCGCCAAATCTCGGAAGCAGCCAAGTCAAAACCAAGCAACACGTCCAAAGCGACTTCCAAACGCAATACCCAGAGCAAAAGCACGGGACGCGGCAACAGCAATAGCGGTGGCAATAACGCGGGCGGAAATGGCAACGGGAATGGAGGCGGCAATGGTAACGGCGGGAATGGTAATGGCGGCGGTAACAGTGGCGGCGGCGGTGGTGGTAATAGTGGCGGCAATGGCAATGGTGGAGGCGGCGGTAACAGCGGCGGCGGCAAAGGCGGAGGCGGCGGCAAGGGCGGCGGCAAAAAATAACGCTTAAACTGTAGTCCCAGCCAATGTAGCTTTCTCTGATGAGGATATTGCTTGCAGAAGACGAACCGCAGCTATGCGCGCAGATAAAAAAGCTTCTGGGCGCAGAAGGCCGCGTGGTCGATGTAGCTCACAACGGAACAGATGCGCTGCATCTGGGGGCGACAGAACCTTACGACATGATCATTCTCGATATCGGGCTGCCGGAACGCGATGGCATCTCCGTCCTGCGTGAATGGCGCAACGGGGGCATCAAGACCCCTGTATTGATACTGACAGCCCGAGACGGCTGGAGCGAACGTGTCGATGGTCTGGACGCGGGCGCGGACGATTACATGACCAAACCGTTTCACATGCCCGAGTTGGCTGCCCGCGTCCGGGCAATCCTGCGCAGGCAGAGCGGCCAGCTCAACCCGGTGATCGACATGGGTGAAGTGTCGTTGGACACGCGAAACGGGCGGGTCAGTTTGAACGGTATCCCTGTCGATCTGACAGCACAGGAAATCGCCGTTCTGACCTATCTTGCCCATAATATCGGGCGCATGGTGTCGCGGACCGAACTGTCTGAACACATCTACGAATATGACGGCGACCGGGACTCAAATACCATCGCCGTGTTCATCACGCGTCTGCGCAAGAAACTGGGTCCTGACCTGATCACAACGGTCAGGGGGCGCGGTTACATGATTGACAACGCCTGATGCTATCGCTGCGCCAACGGGCTTTGCTGGGCGGTCTTGCCTCGGGGGCGTTGTCCGTTGGGGTCGGCACGTTGGTGGTGTTCTCGTATATCAACACGCGGGTCCTGAACCAGTTCGACGATGCGCTGCGCGACCGGCACACTCAGCTTGTTGTCGGGCTCAGCGCAACAACAGACAACCCCGAAGCGCTGCGCGACCTGATGTTCGACCCGGCCTACGGTACACCTTATTCCGGTCGATACTGGCAAGTGACGGATATCAACGGGGCCGCATATACATCTGCTTCACTATTTGACGAAACGCTTACCGAGCCCGCGCAGGACAACACTCAGGCAACCATCTGGAATACGTCAGGTCCCGACGACGAAGCCGTGCGCAGCGTCTATCAAAGCATTGCGTTCGAAGACGGCACCGAATGGGGCGTGACCGTCGCCGAAAGTCGGCAGGAACTGATCAGCGCCCGCCGCGAAGCGCAACAAAACCTGCTGCCTGTCTTTGCCCTCGTCGGTCTGATCGGGGTTGCAAGCTCACTTCTTCTCATGTCCGCAATTGTCGGTCCGCTGAGAAAGTTGCGTGCGGATGTCACTCATCGCTGGGACCGGGGGGATGATCTGAACCCTTATGACTACCCGGAAGAGGTCTCGCCACTTGTTGAAGACTTAAACAAGTTGCTGCACCGCAACCGCGAGATCGTATCCGGTTCCCGGCGGCAGGCCGCCGACTTGGCTCATGCCTTGAAAACCCCGACGGCGATCCTTCGCAACGAACTGACCAGCTTGACCGAATCCGGGGCAGACACGGCTCCGGCTGACGAGGCCCTGAACAGAATTGACGCGCAACTGGGCCGGTCCCTTGCGCGGATGCGGGCATCTACTACCGCAGAACTGACCCATGCACGAACGGACCTGTCGAATTCGGTTGATCGATTGTCCAGGTTGTTTTCGATGATGGCAGAGCGTGAAGGTAAGTCGCTCAGGTCAGAATGCGGGCCGGGACTATGGATCCGAATGGACGCGCAGGACATCGAAGAGGTTATCGGCAACCTGTTGGACAACGCCCTGAAATGGAGCCGCAAGACAGTCCAAATTTCAGTCGAGCGCCAGGAGAACGGAATAGGGCTTTGCATCGAAGATGATGGCCCCGGCATCCCGGAAGATTCCCGCGAGGACGTTCTGCGATCCGGCCGGAGATTGGACACCTCGGTCAGCGGAACCGGCTTGGGGCTAGCAATATCTGTCGATCTGCTGAACGCGTATGGCGGCCAGCTAACCTTGAAAACCTCGAAAAAGCTCGGCGGTTTGGCCATCCAGGTTCTGCTTCCCGGATGAAACACAGGCGCCTTGTCCGAAAGAATGAAACTGGCGTTTGAGGGTATTCAAATCTCATGGCACTCGTGTTCTGAGGCCTGATTTACCTATGATGCCGCAGCGTGCAAACTGCGCCGTAGCCCCAATGATAGGCACCGAAGTTATCTCGGATGCGTCGCGCTTTTTCCCGCTTAGGACGAGTTTCCCCGCATACACTCGCTTGACCTTACGGCAAGAAAAAGTTGACTTGTTATCTAATCCGCAGTGATATGGCGCGGTGTCGGATGATGGCGGGTCTGGGGTGGCGCGTCGCATCCACCGATTTTGGGAGGAAGATTATGATGCGAAAACAAGTTCTTGCAGGTCTTTTGTTGGGAACCATGCTGGCCGGACCGTCCGCGGCACAGGACAACATGGAGAAACTCGGCAATATGCAGAAGACTGACGCGACATTCACTTTCGTCGATCAGGATGGTGAGCGCGCCGAGGCTTTGAAAGACATCCTGCAACACATAAAAGTTCCCGAAGGGTTCGAGGTGAGCCTTTATGCCGTTGTCCCGGACGCCAGGTCCATGTCGATGGCCCCGCAGGGTACGGTTCTTTTTGCTGGAACGCGAAAGGACAAGGTTTGGTCGATTGTGGATCGTGACCGCAATCGCGTGGCAGATGAGGTAAAGGACTTTGCGCCTTCAGTGACCTTTGACATTCCCAACGGGCCTTGCTTTTCACCCGATGGCTTCCTTTATATCGCCGAGCGAAATCGGATTCTCGTCTTTCCTGCTGCGGAATTTTTCTTTGAAAGCCCTGATATTGCGGTCGGTACGGTCGTGGCACAGGGAGAGTTGATCCCACCGGAAGAGGAAAGCTTCAACCATTCTGCCCGGGTTTGCGACATCGGGCCGGACGGGATGCTGTATGTCTCGCTTGGGCAACCGCACAACGTGCAGCCCGTCGACAAGATCGAGATCTATGACAAAATTGGCATCGGTGGCATAATCCGAATGAACACTGATGGGTCCGGGCGCGAGGTCTATACGCGTGGCGTTCGCAACTCGGTTGGTCAGGACTTCAACCCGGCCACCGGAGAACTCTGGTGGACCGATAATCAGGTCGACGGATTAGGCGACGACATCCCGCCGGGTGAGCTTAACCGTCAGACCGAAGCGGGCCAGCATTTCGGGTTTCCCTGGACCAACTCTCGTGTCGAAATCGTCAAGGAAAGCGATTTCCCACGCCCGGAAGGTGTAACTTTTGTCGAGCCGCAGCTGGAACTTACGGCGCACGCTGCCGATTTGGGAATGCGCTTTTACCACGATAGCAGTTTCCCCGAAGCCTACCACGGCGGTATCTTCTGGGCCCAGCACGGGTCTTGGAACCGCACGACCCCGGTTGGGGCCCGTATCATGTTCACTGCCCTCGACCCCGAGACCGGTGACGCCACTGGCGCTGAGGTATTTGCCGATGGCTGGCTGAACGAGGAAACGGGCGAGTATCGCGGTCGCCCAATGGATATCGAGTTTCTGCCCGATGGTTCCATGTTGATCTCGGACGACTTCGCGGGAGCGATCTGGCGCATCGCCTATAACCCGGCTCCTGCGCAATGAGGCGCATCCTCGCAATCACTCTCGGCGGGCTCACGCTCGCCGGGGGCATGGCGCAACCGGCCCTAAGCGACGACCCGGATGCGGGCCGCAGAATCGCCAATATGTGCCAGACCTGTCACGGGATCGACGGGTTTGCCCGCATCCCGCTTGCCCCGCATATCGGAGGAGAGCCAAAAGAATACCTCGAAGCGCAGCTCATGGCGTTCAAGACGGGTGCGCGCGAACATGAAATGATGTCCGTTGTTACAGCCAGCCTGTCGGCGCAGCAGATATCTGACGTCTCGGCCTGGTATGCGACCCATAAGGCGGGCGCAACGTTGCCAGAGGGTGTCTCGGAAGATGATGCTCCGGATGCCTGTGTATCCTGCCATGGGGCGAACGGCATTTCGACGCTGCTCGACGCGCCCAACCTTGCGGGCGAGGTCAATATCTACATCGACACCCAGCTAAAAGCGTTTCGAAACGGCAACCGCAAGCATGATATCATGTCCGAGATTGCCGCCAATCTTACCGATGAAGACATTCGTGCGCTCGCGGACTGGTATGCAAACATAGAGCTGGAGATCATCGCGGCAGAATAAGAACCCCGCTGTTCAGTCACAGGCGGCAGTTATGATGACCTCTACTTTCAGATCGGCGCGGGCCAGCTTGGCCTCGCCACATGCGCGTGCCGGGGCGTGACCGGCGGGAACCCAGGCATCCCAAACCGCATTCATATCGGCGAAATCAGCCATATCTGACAGCCAGACAATCGCTTGCAATATCTGTTCCCGCGACGACCCGGCCTGATCCAGCAGGGCATCCACGCGGGACAGGCAGTCTTCGGTTTGTGCGGTGACATCGTCGCCTGATCCAACCTGTCCGCACAGATATGCAACACCGTTATGCTTGACGATCTTGCTCATTCGCGCGCCGGTTTCGTAACGTTCGATCATTTCAGCCTCCTACTCCGCTGCATCCAGCGCGTTATCTTCCAATGCCGCAATCTCGCCCAAAGTGACAGGTTTCAAAGGCGGGCGGATGCGATAATTCCCGGTCTCATCCGGGGACTTGCCGTTGGCATGCGCAAGCAGCGCCGTGACAGTCAAGCCGCAATACCTTCCCTGGCAAGGACCCATGCCTGCGCGGCCAAAAGCTTTTGTCTGGTTCGGTCCGAGACAGCCCAATTCGGCGTAACCGCGAATATCGCCCGCGGTGATTTCCTCGCACCGGCAAACCGTAATGTCATCTGCTGGCAGTAACGCTTCGGCCAAGGGCGGATAAGCCGCATCCAGAAAAGGGCGCGCGACCATTTCACGGGCAAGTTGACGGCGCAAAGCCGGGGCCCTGTCGTCGCGCGCGGCCTCAGACAGACGGCGGGCCTGACACGCGATTTCCAACGCGGCCAGTCGACCGGCGAATTCGGCAGCTTTTGCGCCGCCAATCCCGGAGCCATCGCCCGCAATAAAGACACCCGCGACATTGCTTTGACCCCACTTGTCTGTGTTTGGGACAAAGCAATGCTGCGCGGTATCCCAAAAATGCGTCACCCCGAGCGACCGCGCGGCCTGCGTATTGGGCACCACACCATGATGCAGCATTACCGTTTCGCAGGCGATACGATGCGTGCGGCCTTTGCTTTTGAAACTCACCGCTTCGGCCTTGCCAGACCCTATGATTTTGATATCGCTTGCTGCCACAAACCGTGGCACCCGGGCGCGTGTGATTTCCGCCAGCATCCGCGCCCCTTTGAGCAGGTAGCGCCATCCCCGTATTGCTCCACCCAGATGGCGGGCCGCTTGGGCCAAGTCGCGGTGTGTCTGGGTTTCGATCATCGCGGTCGGAGGCACACCTGCACGTATCATTTGCGTAGCGATCAGGTAGAGCAACGGGCCCGACCCCACCAGCACCGCATTGCGAGCAACCACGCCCGACTGTTTCAAAAGGATCTGCCCGGCACCGGCTGTCATGACACCCGGCAATGTCCAACCCGGCAGCGGCATCGGTCGTTCCAGCGCGCCGGTTGCCAACAAAACGCGGTCTGCACTGACCTGCGCTGCCCGCCCGTCGCAGGTATAGGACACCTGAAAGCCCTCTTCGATGGCCCAGACCACCGCTCCGGTGAAATGATCAATGGCATCGTGTTGCAAACCCGCCGTCAGCCCGGTGCCATAGGTGTAATCTGCCCCCAAAATCTCGCCCCGCAAGGGCACGACGCGGTCTACGTCACGGTAGATCTGCCCACCTGCGCGGGGTTGTTCATCCAGCAACGCGACGCGCAGGCCGCGGTTCGCGGCTTCGGCGGCCGCGGCCATGCCTGCGGGACCCGCGCCAATGATGACCAGATCACGATGCATCAGAATGGCCCCCCTGCCCGTTCGCGCGGGTCACCTTCAAGCCTTCAGTCACTTCGACCATACAGGCTTGCCTTGTTGTGCCGCCGATCACGACCAGACAATCAAAGCAAGCACCCATCATGCAAAACGGTCCGCGCGGGACACCCGAGACAGGGGCGTGCCGGAACACATCGACACCGGCACCCAGCAACGCAGCCGCAAGGTTCGCTCCGACAGGCAGGCTGAGCGTCGTGTCTTCGAAAGACACGTCCACACGGGGGGTCTCCTCCAGTTCAAGAAACGGCGAAGCGGGATTCATTGAACACCTCCAGATCCGGGGCTGCATCTGTGGCCTCAAGCCAGTCGGGAAGAAGCCTGGCATGTGCGGCGGCAAGGGTGATGCCACTGTGACAGGTGACAAGATAGGCCCCGGGCATGCAGGCGCTTTCCTGATAGATCGGCAGCCCGTCCGGTGACAGTACCCGCAGCGCGCCCCAACTGCGCACCAATTGCGCGCGGGCCAGCGCCGGATAGGCCGAGATGGCATCAGCGGCCAGCCGCGACACGCCCGGTTGCGTGACCCGATCATCAAGCCCGACCTCTTCATTGGTCGCCCCAATCTGGATGCCGCCTTCATCCACCTGCCGCGCAATCAGCGACGGGCGATTGATCAACTTGGGCAGTCTTTCTGTAATCAGCACTTGTCCGCGTTGTGGACGAATGGGGGCTTTGAACCCCATTTTCGGGCCCAGTTGCATCGCCCCCAGCCCGGCGGCCAGAACCACTTTACCCGCAGTTGTCGTGGTACCGTCCTCGCAGCTTACACAAAACCCATCAGACTTGCTCACCTCTGTAACGGTTTTGCCCGTCAATACGCGCCCACCCATCCGACGCACATCGGCAGCCAGCGCCAGCAATAGTTTCAGAGGGTTAGCGTGACCGTCCTGATGATGCAGGATCGCGCCGACGACCGAGGCACCGATATGCGGCTCTTCTTTGCGCAGCGCGTTATGCCCCAGCACGTCATAGGGGTAATCGCCATCAAGCTCGGCTTTGAGCTTTTTGTACTTTTCAACCGTTGCTTCCAGCGATTCTTCAGAGAAATGAAAGTCGTACCCGCCGTTTTGTTCCAATGGGATCGCCTGCCCGGTGTTGCCGGACACTTCTTCGGCAAACTCGGCCCACATAGCGGCGGATTGTTGCGACCAGCGGGCATAGCGAGGTTGGTTCATGCCTTTGGATTGCACCCAGACCAACCCGAAATTCCCCCGGCTCGCCCGAAACGCGCCGTCATCCCCATCCAGAACGGTCACGGTCAGCCCGCGTCGCAGCAAGCCCCACGCGACGGAAAGGCCAACAACGCCCCCTCCGATAATGGTATAATCGGTGTCCATGCTATCGTTCCGATCACAGATGGCGGTGTCAGGGCGGAACAATCCGCCCCGACTGATTTCAGGATCAGTTATTCCCTGCGGCGGCGACTTCGTCCAGTATCGCCTGGCCCCAATCGACGCCGACATCTTCAAGAACGGCGGGCCAAACCTCGGTACGAACTTTTTCCGCCATTGCAGCCAGGTCCGCTTCGGTCGGCACGGCAACAGTTGCACCCAGCTCATCTATCAGCCGCTGCTCGTTACGCCCCTGATCCTCTTCGGCCACTTCCCAGCGGGTGGCTTCGAAGATGGCAGCCTGCTCGCGCAATGCGGTCTGATCTTCGTCGGACAAAGCCGAAAGGCTCTCGTTCGAGATAATCATGTACCAGACTTCGAAATGCGTATTTGCCGGAATATAGGTACGCGTCACATCGCGGAAAGAGGCATAATATCCTTCGGCGCCCGATCCGATTACACCATCCACAACGCCGGTCTGCACGGCTGTAAACGCCTCTGAGAAAGGAATCGGTGCGGGGATATATCCCAACGCCTCGCCGGTCAGCTGAAAGCTTTTGATGCCCGGTACACGGACCTTGATACCGTTGGGATCCACCGAGCCGGGATTGGCATTTTCGACATTCAGCGAAATACCGCCAAAGTAAACCGGATAGGCGGCCAACATGGTAATGTCTTGCTCGGCATAAAGGGTTGTCATCACGTCACGAACAACGCCGTCCGGGCCATAGACCGCGCGGGCCTGATCCCAGTTGCCAGCAAGATACGGAAAAGAACTGATCTGCATCCGACGATCAGCCGCAGCGGCGGCAGGTTGGGTCGCCATGTCGATGGCCCCGACGCTGATGCGTTCCTGAACAGTCGTGTAGTCTCCAAGCGCAGATGCCGGGAACAGATTGATTTTCACATCCCCGCCAGTCGCTTCGTCCACCGCAGCAGAAAAGGCCCGCAACTCCTTGTCGATGGTGGTGTCTTGCGGGCGCACGTGGCTCATCTTCAGGTCTTGCGCCTGCGCATAACTGCCAAGCGCCATAAGCGCCGCTGTGGCTGTGCTGAGAAATACATGTTTCATTTGGAAGTTCCTCCTTATCGGTATGCGTTTGGTTTGGTTGAGATCAGGGCGCCACGTCGTATCCGAAGAACCGCGGCAAAAAGAGCGACAGATCGGGCCAGAGCGAGGTCAGGAACACCACCGGCACATAACCGAACAGGATCAGTTTCATCGCTGGCGGGATGACCTTGGTCACCTTCACATTGCCGATGCGCGCGCCCAGATAAAGGATCGACGCATAAGGCGGTGTCACACCCCCCATCGCGGTATTGACCCCCATAATCGCCGCGAACTGGACGGGGCTGACCCCGATTGCATTCATCAAAGGCAACAGCAGCGGTGCGATCAGGATGATCGCAGTCACGTCATTGACCACCATCCCGACCAGAAACAGCAGTATGTTGATCATGATCAGCAACAACACCTTGTTCTCGGTAATCGCGAAGATGCCCTGAACCAATTGCTGCGGGATGCTCTCGTAAACGAACATCTGGCTGAGGATCATGGAAAACAGGATCATCATCATGATCGCGCCCACAGCGGTGGCCGCTTCTTTGCCCGCCGACAGAAAGTTATTCCAATTCAGGCCTTTGTAGATCAGGAAACCCACGGGGACGGCATAGATCACCGCAACGGCGGCGGCCTCGGTCGGAGTCATGATACCGCCATAGATGCCGCCCAGAATGATCACCGGCATCAGCAGCGCCGGGAAGGCATGAAACCCGCGCCGGGCAACCTCGCCTGAAAGCTCCGAGAATGAGGGTTTGTCATCCAGGATCAGATTGAACTTGCGCGCCATGACCAGATTGATGACGGAAAAGGACGTCATGATGAGAAGGCCCGGGCCAAGCGTTGCAAGGAAGCAGGCCAAAATCGAGGTATCGGTGACCCAGCCATAGACGATCATCGTGACAGAGGGCGGGATCAACAGGCCGAGGATCGAAGAATTGGCGATCAGGGCCGTAGCGTATTCACGAGGATAGCCGCGCTTTTCCATCTCGGGGATCAACAGCGGCCCGATGGCGGCGATCCCGGTCAGACCCGAGCCCGATATCGCGCCGATTATGGCGCAGGACACAGCTGCAACAACACCAAGACCGCCGCGCACGTGACCGATAAACGCGTTCACAAAGCGCAGCAGGGACGCGGCAATCCCGCTTTCCGACATGACCGTGCCCGCCAGAACGAACAGCGGAATCGCCAGCAAAACAGGGTTCCCCAGCTGTTGCACACCCCACAGCATCATGCCTTTCATGGTCACTCCGCCCATAAAATACATGACCATCAGGGCCGATCCGAAGCAGTAGGGAAGCGGCACACCCAAGGTCAGCGTGATGATTAGCAGGGCAATCGCAAGAAGGGCGATTTCAATCATGCCGGCTCTCCCGTGCGCAGACTTAGAATGTGACGCAAAAGATGCCCGGCGGTGTAGATCATCATCAGCGTCAGGCCGATGACCAGCGCAACGTCGGAATAGAACGTGGGGATATAAAGTGTCGGGCTTTCCCGCCAAACGCGCCAGGCATATTGCGTATAATCCCAGGCCCAGGACAGCAGCCACAGACCAACGACCAGGCTGATAATTTCACCGATAATGGCCAGGATTTTGTGGCCATGATCCGTCTTAATGAAAATCTCCAGCACGTTGGCACGGATATGGGTGTTCTCGCGCGAAGCATTGACCGAACCAAGGATGTAAAGCCACACCGTCGGGTAGGCCATCGTCTCTTCCAGCCCCATAACGGGAACCTGTAATACATAGCGCGTGATAACCTGAACAAACTGCCCCAACGCCACCGAAATGATCAGCGCCGTGAGCAGGTATTTGGCGAATGTATCCATTGGTCCCCCGTTCCCACAGGCCTTTGCCTGAGAACTTTCCGGGGATCACACTGGACATTGAGTATAAAATCAATTTGATTAAATCTGTAACTCCATAAATTGGATTTATGCCTATGCATCTGTCTCTCCGACAACTCGCAACCTTTCGCGAAGTCATGCGATCCGGCTCGATCAGCCAGGCGGCCCGATCCGTTGGCCGCACCCAACCAGCGGTTTCAACAATGGTCCAGACGCTTGAAGACCAGCTTGGGTTTCCTTTGTTCCTGCGATCGCATGGCAAACTGACGCCAACACCCGAGGCCCATTTTTTTCTGGAAGAATGCGAAGATATTCTGGGCCGGGTTGAACGCACGGAACGCACCCTGGAGCGGATCAGCTCGTTGCAATCCGGCAAACTCAAAATTGCATGCCATCCGGCTGCATCCAGCGTGTTTCTGCCCCGTTTGCTGACCGGCTTCCTGAAGGATCGCGACGATCTGGATGTGTCACTGATTATGCGATCGTCGGGGGTCATCGAGGATATGATCGCCTCGCAGCAATATGATATCGGGTTCTCGGAAACACCCGTGCCGCGTGCATCGATACGCCAATCCGACTACAATATGGAATGTGTTTGCGTTTTGCCCGCCGACGATCCTTTGGTCCGGAAACCCGTTATTCACCCGCAGGATCTTGATGGCCGTCCTCTGGCGGTCCTGTTTGACGGACACAGCACTGCCATTCAAACTGAAGCGGCCTTCCGCTCTGCAGGCAGCCGCTTCGTCAAACGCTTTGATCTTCGAACCTTTTTACCCGGTCTTCAATTTGTGGCAGCCGGGGCCTGCGCAATGGTCTGCGATATGATCACGGCCTATAGCCACGTCTTGCACGCGCCCCAAAATGGCGGGCTTGCGCTTCGGCGGTTTGCACCAAGAATATCCAGCCACGTGTCAATTCTGACCCCCGGCTTTGCCACCCAGTCTATGGCCGCTCGCGCTTTTATCTCAGAGCTTGAGGCAGCCGTCAGAGGTGTGTCCGATGAGATAGAACACGCCATAGGCGCACCGTGGTCAATGCGCTCTGGTTGAGCCACTGCCTGTTCGTCGGTTCCCTCTCGCGCTTCGAGCAGAGGGCTGATCATGTGGCTCTGGCACCGCGTTGATTTCCTTGGCGAGACGTATTTGAAAACAGGCCAAAAAAGACCCGCCATTTTGGCGGGTCTTTGTAGGGTTTGGCTTTTAGTGTACGACAGCATCATCCGGGCGGGGACGGTCTGACGTCCCCAACCTGTCGCCAATGATCAGGCCTTCAGACCCAGCTGTCACCGGCACGGTTTCGCCATCCTTGATCTCGCCGGCCAGCAGCGCCTCAGCCAGAGGGTTCTGCAGGGCGCGCTGGATCACGCGCTTCAGCGGACGGGCCCCAAAGACCGGGTCATAGCCTTCGTTGGCCAGCCACTCCTTGGCACCATCATCCAAAGCCAGCTCGATCTTGCGGGCGGCCAGACGTTTTTGCAGGCGTGCCATCTGGATATCGACGATGCCATCCATATCGGCCCGCTTGAGGCGGTCAAAGATGATGGTCTCGTCCAGACGGTTCAGGAATTCGGGCCGGAAATGCGCCCGGACCGCATCCATCACGTCGCGCCGCGCCTGCGCGCTATCGGCCCCTTCGGGCAGTTGGCTGAGCGCCTGAGAGCCAAGGTTCGACGTCAGGATGATCAGCGTCTGCTTGAAGTCCACCGTGCGGCCCTGACCATCGGTCAACACGCCGTCGTCCAGAACCTGCAGCAGCACGTTGAACACATCGGGGTGTGCCTTTTCGACCTCGTCGAACAGCACGACCTGATAGGGTCTGCGCCGCACGGCCTCGGTCAGCACACCGCCTTCATCATAGCCGACATAGCCCGGAGGGGCCCCGATCAGACGGGCGACCGCGTGTTTCTCCATGAACTCGGACATATCGATGCGCACCATCGCGTTGTCGTCGTCGAACAGGAAATTCGCCACGGCTTTGGTCAGTTCAGTTTTACCCACACCAGTCGGCCCGAGGAACAGGAACGAGCCCAACGGGCGGCCTTCATCATTCAGGCCCGCACGCGCCCGGCGCACGGCGTTGGCGACAGCAGTCACCGCCGCATCCTGACCGATAACGCGGGAGTGCAGATCGTCTTCCATCCGCAGCAGCTTTTCGCGCTCACCTTCCAGCATTTTCGAGGTCGGGATGCCGGTCCAGCGCTCGACCACGGAGGCGATCTGTTCCGGACGCACCGTTTCCTCGGCCATCATGGCGTTGCTTTCGGCGTTTTCGGCCTCGGTCAGCTTTTTCTCAAGCTCGGGGATGACGCCATAGGACAGCTCACCCGCTTTGGCGAGGTTGCCTTCGCGCTTGGCGATCTCCAGATCGGCCCGCGCCTTGTCGAGCTGTTCTTTCAGATCGCGCGCGCCAGCGAGCTTATCGCGTTCAGCCTGCCACTGGGCGGTCATCTCGGCGGATTGCTCCTGCAGATCGGCAAGATCCTTTTGCAAGGTTTCCAGACGATCTTTTGACGCTGCATCATCCTCAAGCTTCAGCGCCTCTTCCTCTATCTGCATCTGCAGGATCTGACGGTCGAGTTGATCCAATTCCTCGGGTTTGGAATCCACCTCCATCCGCAACCGCGACGCGGCCTCATCGACTAGGTCGATGGCTTTGTCGGGCAGGAAGCGGTCGGTGATATAGCGATGCGACAGGGTCGCCGCCGACACCAGCGCCGAATCCGAAATACGCACGCCATGGTGCAACTCATACTTCTCTTTAATTCCGCGCAGGATGCTTATCGTGTCCTCAACGGTCGGTTCCGCCACAACAACGGGCTGGAACCGGCGCGCAAGAGCCGCGTCTTTTTCGACGTATTTGCGATACTCATCCAGCGTGGTCGCACCAATGCAATGCAACTCACCCCGGGCAAGCGCAGGCTTGATCAGGTTGGCGGCATCCATCGCCCCGTCGGATTTACCGGCGCCGACCAGCGTGTGCATCTCGTCGATGAACAGGATGATCTCACCGGCGGCTTCCGTCACCTCGGTCAGCACCGCCTTGAGGCGTTCTTCAAACTCACCACGGTATTTCGCACCGGCGATCAACGCGCCCATGTCGAGCGCGAGCAGCTTCTTGTCCTTCAGCGATTCCGGCACGTCACCGTTGACGATGCGCAGAGCCATGCCCTCGGCAATCGCGGTTTTGCCGACGCCAGGTTCCCCGATCAGAACCGGGTTGTTCTTGGTGCGGCGTGACAGAACCTGCATCGAGCGGCGGATTTCTTCATCCCGCCCGATGATCGGGTCGATCTTGCCCTCAGCCGCTGCTTCGGTCAGGTCGCGAGCGTATTTCTTGAGCGCATCATAGCCCTCTTCCGCCGACGCTGTGTCAGCGGTGCGGCCCTTGCGGATATCGTTGATCGCTTCGTTCAGCTTCTGAGCGGATACGGCCCCGGCCTCCAAAGCGTCCTTGGCTTTGGATTTCACCATGCACAGCGCCATCAGCACCCGTTCGACCGGCACAAAGCTGTCGCCCGCCTTGGTGGCGATCTTGGCGGCCTCGTCCAGAACCTTGGCGGTCTGGCCGTCCATGTAAATCTGGCTGGCATCGCCGCTGACTTTCGGGATCTTGCCCATCGCGGCATCCAGCGCCTCGACCACTCGGCCCGGCGCGCCGCCTGCGCGGGTGATCAGGTTGCTGGCCAGCCCCTGATCGTCATCCATCAATGCCTTGAGTATATGAGTTGGCTCCAGCCGCTGGTGCCCCTCGCGCAGCGCAATGGTCTGCGCTGCCTGCACGAAACCCCGTGCCCGCTCGGTGAACTTGTTCAAGTCCATAGCATTCTCCTTTTCCAAGCGCCCCTTGTGTAATGCGCCCGCTTGGCGGCACGCGTTGGGTGGGGCCTCACATTCAATCTGGGAAATATCTTCGCCGGTTCAAGGGGCCTGAAGGCCGCAAACAGCGATTATCTGCGCGGCACAGAATAGAGCGTATAGCCTCCGCTCTCGGCCACCTGTCGCGCCCGGTACATTTCAACCAGCGAGCGCGCTGGTTCACCACCTGTCGGGCAGGACACAAGGTCAGCGGCGTCATCCAGGAAATCGATGGTAAACGCGGTTTCGCCGGTCAATTGGCAGTCGTCATCTGTAGCCCGGTACCCCCCGACAAACCGAAGATCGTCGTTGGGCGGGGCGACACCCTGAACAGGGGTTTCGGATGGGGTTTCCTGGCAGGCGGCCAATGCGAGGCAAAGCACACATAGCTTTCTCATGTCTGTCCCTTTCAAAGAATACCGCAAGCTTACCACAGGATTTGCACGGCGCATGGACAGATCGCCCCGAACCCGTTAGGACGCAGACGTTTGCCAAAAAGGAGCCCACCTCATGTCTGATGATCGCTTGATCGTAGCCCTCGATGTCCCGAACGCCCTGCAGGGGCTGGCCATGGCCGAGCGGTTGGGGGATGCCGTGTCCTTCTACAAGATCGGGCTGGGCATGCTGACGGGTGGCGGGCTGGCGCTGGCCAATGAGCTGAAACAGGACCACGGCAAGCGCATCTTCCTGGACATGAAACTGTTCGATATCGGCAACACAGTCGAGAACGCCGTGCGGGGGCTGGCGCAGTTCGATCTGGATTTCCTGACCGTGCATGGCGATCCGCATGTGGTGCGGGCCGCCAAGGAAGGCGCCTCGGGCAAGGACCTGAAAATCCTCGCGGTGACAATCCTGACCTCTCTGAACCGCGATGATCTGGATGCCAGCCTGCTGAAAGCGGGCGACGTGCAGGAAATTGTGGTCGAACGTGCGGCAAAAGCGTTCGAGGCCGGGGCCGATGGTATCATCGCCAGCCCGCAAGAAGCCGCCCTGATCCGCGCCCTTCCCCAGTCCGAAGACCGCCTGATCGTTACCCCTGGCGTGCGCCCCGCAGGAGCGGAGCTGGGAGATCAGAAAAGGGTCGCAACACCGGCCAACGCAATTGCAAATGGCGCGGATCACGTCGTGGTCGGTCGCCCGATTTACCGCGCCGAAGACCCGAAGGCCGCCGTCCAGGCGATTCTGCACGAACTTGCCTCACCACAGGCAACCACTCCTAACAGAGAGTAAGTATGCCGCTATAAAGATCAGATATTTTTGATCTCCCACTCTCTGGCCGTCTGAAACATACGAAAAAGATCGCAGGATTGGCCCGCAAGCAGTTCACCTTACGTCAATATTCCGTCTTTCCGTGCCAAATTGCCCCTGTGCCTGAAAACACACATGGTTTTTGCGAGTTTCGCGCATCCGGGCATGAAGCTGTCAAATCGCCCTATTTTAAGGGATTCTGTGACCGAGATACTCCCCAACGGACCGTTTCTTCCTGAGGTCCGTTACCTCTCCCCCCGCTTTCGCGGGGGGGCTTTCTTCCGAAGAGCCGGCCTTGGTGTCATCGCGTTTCAGGTCTTTGTTCCGGATTGCGGCTCGTGTAAAATTGCCCCATCTGCGCACCCTTGATTATCGGGAACCCCCGGATGCCCGGCCTTTGCCGCGATTGTCTAACCATGTTGACGGAAGAACGGCGCTGCCCCTCGTGCGGCAGCCCGCGCGTGCGCACGCACCCCGAGCTGTTTGACCTGACCATTGCGCATATGGACTGTGACGCCTTTTACGCCTCGGTCGAAAAACGCGACAACCCGGAACTTACGGACAAACCGGTCATCATCGGGGGCGGAAAGCGGGGCGTCGTATCAACCGCCTGCTATGTGGCGCGCATTCGGGGCGTGCGATCAGCCATGCCCATGTTCAAGGCGCTGAAACTATGCCCCGAAGCTGTGGTTCTGAAACCCCGCATGTCGCTTTATGCCGAAGTGTCGCGCGACATCCGCGCCATGATGGACGAACTGACCCCGGTGGTAGAACCTTTGTCGCTGGATGAAGCCTTCATGGACCTGTCCGGCACGCAGCGGTTGCACGGCGCGCCACCTGCCGTGATGCTCGCCCGGTTGGTGAAACGGATGAAGGATGAGCTGGGCCTGACCGGTTCAATCGGGCTTTCGCACAACAAGTTTCTGGCCAAGGTTGCATCAGACCTCGACAAACCACGCGGGTTTTCAGTGATCGGCAGGACCGAAACAGCAGACTTTCTTCATGACAAACCGGTCCGCCTGATCTGGGGCATCGGGCCTGCAGCACAGGAATCACTGGAGCGTGCCGGCATTCGCACCTTCTCGGACCTGTTGCGATGGGATCAGGAGGCTTTGACTGCACGGTTCGGATCGATGGGATACCGGCTTTGGCATCTGGCGCGAGGGCAGGACAAGCGCCGCGTCTCGGCGCACGAGCCGATGAAATCCATCAGTAACGAGACGACCTTCTTCGAAGATACAGCCAATCCCGAAATCCTGGACGGGCATTTGTGGCGCATGGCAGAGAAGGTCGCAGATCGCGCCAAGGCAAAAAATCTGGCAGGTCGTATTGTAACCCTGAAGCTGAAGCGCGCCAATCACAAGATCATCACACGCCGGGTGTCTCTGCGCGATGCGACCCAGATTGCCGACCGCATTTACCGCACGGCGCGCGGATTGTTTGATCAAGTGTCGGATCAGGGGCCATTCCGGCTTTTGGGCTGTGGTCTCTCAGACCTGTGCCCCGGTGAGAACGCCGATGTTTCAGGTGATCTGCTTGACCCGGGGGCCGCGAAGCGTTCGCAAGCCGAGCGGGCAACAGACGAAATCCGGCGGCGGTTCGGCACCGACGCGATCGTCAAAGGGCGTGCCCTGCGGTAACGCCTATTCAGCGGCCAGCCGGGTTGGTTCCGAACAAATGCCGGCGATCTTTTCGGTTACATCGCGCAGCAGGTTACGAAAGGCTTCAAAATTTCCGTTTGGTTGGATCGTGTTTTCATCCATATACAATGACCGGTCGATCTCGATCTGTACCGCGTGCTGATGGCGCGCCGGTCGGCCATAGGTCTGGGTGACATAGGCACCAGCAAAAGGCGCATTGCGCGCCACGTTCAGCCCTGCCTCGACAAAAGCGGCCTCGATCTGATCGACGACAATACCCGATGCGGCGGCTCCGAACCTGTCACCAAGAACGATCTCGGCATGTTTGCCGCCGGTTGTTCCGGTCGTCACAACCGCCTCATGCGGCATCGAATGACAGTCGATCAGGATCGCCTGACCAAATGTTTCATGCGATTCTGCCAGAAGGGATTTCAAACGCGCATGATAGGGCCGCCAATAGGTATCGATGCGCAAACGTGCCTCATCCATGGTCAGCTTGCCATTGTAGATCGCGCGCCCATTGGCCACGACGCGGGGAATCACGCCAAGGCCCGACGCGACGCGCGGGTTGTGCCCATGACGACGCGCCCCGGCAATAAGAGCCGGGTCCAGCTCATCCGCGCTGCGGTTCAGGTCCAGATAGGCACGCGGCATGATCGCGGCGATGAAAGGGGCCCCAAACTCGGAGACCGAGTCGAACAGCTGGTCCACATAAGCGTCTTCGGAAGATCGAATCACGTTACGGTTCAAAACCGACTTCTGCAACAAAGTCGCCGGATAGGTCCGCCCACTATGCGGAGACGCGAATACCACACAGGAACTGCGGTCTTGAGGCATATCCAGGGCATAGGGTGCGTTGCGCATGGCGACTCCTTGTTCGCACTGAACATAGACCGGAAAAATAGTTCTTCCAAACCCCTTGATCCCCCCAACGACTCCTTTTATAGAGCCCGTCACCGGCGCGGGGTTCCGCGCCCCATTTCGTTATGGGGTTCGTCTTGCATCGGTTCATGGGCGGTTAGCTCAGCGGTAGAGCACTTCGTTGACATCGAAGGGGTCACAAGTTCGATCCTTGTACCGCCCACCATGATTTCACTGTTCCGGGTTCCGGGACACCCGATAAACCCAGGCGCTGGCCACGTCTTTGATGAAGGCGCCGCAGATTGGAGACAGACCCATGAAGGTCAAGAACTCGCTCCGCTCGCTCAAGAACCGGCACCGTGATTGCCGGGTTGTGCGTCGCAAAGGCCGCGTCTACGTGATCAACAAGACGCAGCGCAAGTTCAAAGCGCGTCAGGGCTAAGAATAGCCTAAACCGATTTCAAAGAACCGCGCCTTCGGGCGCGGTTTTTTAGTTCGTGCCCATTGGCAAAGTGACAAAAGCCCGCTGTTACTTCATCTGCTTCCGTCCGGGCGAGGGTGGGCGTGTGGAACTTCATTGTTTCAGGATCGGTTTCTTTTCAATAGCCCGGCTCACAAGGTAGCTGCGGCCTTTTGACCAACTAAATCTGTCGGAAATCCTTGCATCTCGGTCGGATTCCTTTAATTGACTAAATCAGTCGGGTTACGACCCGCAGCGTATTCTAATGTTAGGACACATCATGCTGAAATCCTCTACCTGTATCGCCGCCGCCCTGACGGCATTGATCGCCACTTCAGCCGCTGCCGAGGGTGAGCTGAACCTTTATTCCTCGCGCCACTACGACACCGATGAGCGTCTGTATTCCGATTTCGAAGAGGCCACCGGCATCACCATCAACCGCATCGAAGGTAAGGCTGACGAGTTGATCGCGCGGATGGAAGCCGAGGGCGCAAACTCGCCCGCTGATCTTCTGCTCACGGTTGATACCTCGCGTCTGGCCCGTGCCAAGAATGCGGGCATCCTGCAGCCGATCGAAAGCGCTGTCCTGGAAGAGCGTATCCCCGCCAACCTGCAGGACGAAGACAACCAGTGGTACGGCTTTTCACAACGGGCACGGATCATCTTCTTCGACAAAGCCGATATGGCCAACCCGCCCGCGACCTATCTGGACCTGGCCAAACCCGAATATAAAGGTCTGGTTTGCATCCGGTCCTCCAGCAACACCTATAACCAGACGTTGCTGGCTTCGATCATCACCAACCATGGGGCCGAGGCCGCCAAGTCGTGGGCCGAAGGCGTGGTCGCCAATATGGCGCGTGATCCGCAGGGTGGTGACACTGACCAACTGCGCGGCATTGTCTCTGGCGAGTGTGAGATCGCCGTCTCGAACTCCTATTACTTCGCCCGCGCGCTGCGCAAAGATGTCAAAGGCCTGAGCGCCGAGATCGACATGATCGGCGTGCAGTTCCCCGCGCAGGATGGCGAAGGTGCACATATGAACTTGTCTGGTGCCGGTGTCGCTGCCAATGCGCAAAACAAGGACAACGCCATCAAGTTCCTGGAGTATCTGGCCAGCGATCAGGCGCAGGTCTATTTCTCGAACGGTAATGATGAATTCCCCGCCGTCGAAGGCGTGGCGCTGGCTGAAAACGTGGCGTCGCTGGGTGAATTCAAGGCCGATGAGGTCAACCTGTCCGAAGTCGCCAAGAACATCCCCGAGGCGCAGAAAATCTTTAATGAAGTTGGCTGGAAATAAGCTCCAACCCATCGGGCAAGCGAAAGAGCGCGGCGTGAGCTGCGCTCTTTTTTGTTTGCATGCGTCATATTTCATGACAATAATCCCAAATATGAAAATTTTTCCCATATTTGACTCATGCTAGATGATCTCTCCCATCGCCTCGCTGTGCGACTGAATGAACTGCGACAGGGTCGCGGTTGGTCGCTGGACCAGCTGGCCGAGCATAGTGGCATCAGCCGGGCAACCCTGTCGCGGATGGAGAAGGGCGATGTCAGTCCGACTGCGGAAACACTGGGGCGATTATGCGCCGCATATGGGCTTCCGATGTCGCGCCTGCTGATGATGGTCGAGGACAGCTTTGACCCGCGCGTCCCCTTCGAACGTCAACCCGAGTGGCGCGACCCTGAGACCGGGTTCACGCGCCGCTCTGTCTCGCCTCCAGCCACTGGGTTGAGTGGCGAGGTGATGGAAGGCCATCTCCCCCCTGCGACCGTGATCACCTATGACGCCCCGCCCAAACCCGGGCAGGAACATCACCTGATCATGCTGGATGGCGGGCTGACGTTGACAGTGGACGGCACTGAACATCAACTGAGCGGAGGTGATTGCCTGCGCTATCACCTGTCAGGGCCCACCCGATTCGAGACCGCACCCAACCGCGGCGCGCGGTATCTGTTGGTTCTGATATGATCACGCGCCTGAGCCCGACCTATTTTGAAGGCGCCCTGCCGGACCTGGCAAACATCCTGCACGCTTGCGTGCACACCGGAGCCAGCATCGGGTTCATCCTGCCATTCTCGCAGGACGAAGCGCGCGCCTATTGGCAGGATCGCGTGTATCCTGACCTGCAATCTGAAACACTGGACCTGTTTGTCGCCTATGAGGCAGGGCGCATTCAGGGCACGGTGCAACTGATCCCCGCCGCCATGCCGAACCAACCCCACCGGGCGGATGTGGCCAAGCTGCTGGTCCATCCCGACGCCCGCCGTCGCGGGCTGGGCCGGGCATTGATGACAACGCTGCAGGATCGCGCGGCTGAGCTGGGTAGACGCACTTTGGTGCTGGATACGCGGAGCTCGGACCCATCGCGGCTGCTCTACCAATCGATGGGTTTTCAAATCGCCGGAGAAATCCCGAACTACTGCCGCAACCCGTTTGAGGATCGGTTAGAGCCCACCACCTACATGTACAAGGACCTGATCTAGCCGCCGGTTTTGCGCACATTGGCGGCAAAACAATAACCAATGCCGTGAACGGTCTTGATAAAGGTCGGTGCAGCCGGATCGGGTTCGATCTTCTTGCGCAGGCGGGCAACGTGCACGTCGATGGTGCGGTCGCCGACGATGGTCTCGCGCCCGCGCGCCTTGTCCAGAAGCTGATCGCGCGAGAACACCATATGCGGATTGGTGACAAAGGCTTGCAACACATCGAACTCTGTGGTGGTCAGGGCGGTAATCTCCTCGGCGCCCTGCGCGATCAGGGTGCGCTCGTTCAGGTTCAGCACCCAGTCTCCGAAGGCGATCAGAGGCATCTCGGCCCCGTTGACCGGTTTGTCCTCGGGGCGGGCGCGGCGCAGAACGGTGCGGATACGGGCCAGAACCTCGCGCGCCTCGAAGGGTTTGGTGATATAGTCATCTGCCCCGAATTCCAGCCCGACGACGCGGTCGAAAATCTCATCCCGGCCTGACAGCACGATGATGGGAATGTTCGAACTGACCCTGAGTTCGCGCGTGATATCGAAACCATTTCGCCCCGGCAGGCCGATATCCAGTAGGATCAGATCAACCTCTTCCCGCGCAAGCACAGCATCCATGGCGCTGCCATCGCCCACGCATGTCACCTGACAGCCCTGCTTTTCCAGATAGCGCTGCAGGAACGAGGTGATCTGCGGGTCGTCATCGACAACAAGGATATGTTCTTTGGCCATATGAGGTTCCGGGCGGGCAAATGGGGCTGGCGCAGGACGTTTCTAGCGGTTGGCACCCTGATCTTGCAAGGTCAAGGCGCGTCGCGGGGACACGAATGATTTGTTCAGAACCTGATGAAATCCAACGAGTCACCGGCGGGCAGCGCCTCGGTTTCAGCCGGGATGACCGCCAGACCATCAGCCTGCGCCAATAACGCCACGCGCCCGCTGTAAGAGGCCGCCATCAGACGCAGCCGTGGCGTACCATCCGGCGCGCTCCCGTCGATGCGTACCGGACGGTATTCGCGCCGGCCCGCGCGGCGTTCCAACGGCTCGGCCAGAACGGCGTGTTCCGGAGTGCGTTCGCCGCAATGCAACCCGGCGCGACGAGCCATCATCTGTGATCCGATGATCTGCCATGTGACATAGGCCGAGACCGGGTTTCCGGGCAGACCCACATAAAGCGCATCACCGCGACGGCCGAACATGATCGGTTTGCCGGGCTTCATGGCAACCTTCATCACGTCGACCTCGCCGCCGATCTCGGCAAAGAGGCGTGGCATGTGATCTTCGTCGCCGACCGAGACGCCGCCGGTGGTGATGATCAGATCGGACGTCTCGCAGGCTTCGCGCAGGACCTGTTCCAGCAGCGCGGGCTTGTCCTCGACCGGGCCGCGGTCGATCAGGTCGATCCACGGCTTGTCCAGCAGCGCCAGCAGCATATAGCGGTTCGAGTTGTAGATCTGGCCCGGGCCGAGGTCTTCACCCGGCTGCCGCAGTTCGGTACCGGTCGAGAAGATGGTGACCTTGAGCTTGCGGTTAACTTTGACTTCTCCGTACCCCGACGAAGCCAACGCGGCGGCCTCGCGCGCGGTGATCTCGCAACCACGCCGCAGGATGGGCGCACCGGCCTTCAGGTCTTCGCCCGCGCGGCGGATGTGCTGGCCGGGTTTGGGGCGGCGGCTGAAGCGGATGCGGTCGGGGGTCGCGTCGCAATCTTCCTGCATCAGCACCGCATCGAATTCGGGCGGCACCGGCGCGCCGGTGAAGATGCGCAGGGCGCTGCCTTGGGGCGCATCATGTGCGCCGCTATCTCCGGCGGCAATGCGCCCGGCGACGGGCAGTTCGAACAAAGGCCCCTCGCCCAAATCGGCGGTTCGGAGCACATAGCCGTCCATCGCCGAATTATCAAAAGCGGGCATGTCGACCTTGCTGGAGCAATCCTCGGCCAATACCCGACCGATGGCCTGCGCCAGCGGCAGCGTCTCGGTGTCCGTGAGGGGGTCAGCAACGGACAGCCCGCGCCGCAGCGCGTCGTCAACGGTCAGGTACATATGGGCGTGGCGGTCGCAGGCGCATCCATCAGCCATTTTGGGCCTCCATATAGGCGAAGAGTTCTTCGAAACCGGCTTGCTCGGCCTCCCCCAGCTTGGGCAGGTAGGCCTTGGCCTCTTCGAGGTTCGAACTGGGGTCGCCCACCACCAGCAGCATCACCATGCCGTGGCGGCCATGCACGCGGCAGCGGATGCCGTAGACGCCGTCTTTCTCGAAGCTCACATCCATCTCGGGCTTGCCGCGAATCTCAAAGCTGCGGGCGCCGACGGGGATCATGCGGGTGATGGCAGTCACGGTATGCCGCCCGGTCGAGCCCTTGAAGCGCACGGTGGCGCCTGCAGGGACCTGCAGGAACCTGGGTTCGAACCGGAACGCATGGGCCGGGGTATCGGCGTTGAGGTCGATGATCTGATGCACCACCGCGACCTCGGGCAGGTCGTCGGCCTGTGCGGCGGGGCCAAAGGCCATGGCCCCCGCCAGAATCGCCGCAGTCAGTTTCAGCGATATGTTCATCTGTCCCTCCGGGGTTCACGCCGCCCGGGAGTCGGTCCCCAGCAAGTCGGCCAATGCACTGATCATCACCGGCCATTGCGCGCGGCGGTCTTCGTCGCGCAGTTCGGTCAGCAATTGGCGGCCAATGGACACCACCGCAGGCGCGCTGTCATTGACATAGGTCACGATCCGCTGCTCGGGGTTGGCCATCAGGAAGGGCACGATGGCGGCACCGGCCTGATCGGGCGCGGTTTCCGACAACAGACGCATCGCTGCCTGCCGCACAGCGGCCGAGACGTCATCGAGCAGGCTGCGTGCGACATCCGGCGTGCCGTCCCAGCGGGTCAGGATCTGCATGGCGTCGATGCGGAAAGGCGTATCGCCGGTCTTCACCATCGCCCGCAGCTTGCCGCGTAGGCTATCCTGCGGCGGCAGATCAGCCTGTTGCAGCAGTTTCAGCGCCTGCAGCGAGAGGCTTGAGTCGGTGTGCGACAGGCCCTTGGTAATCAGGTCCACCAGTTGATCCTGCTCCAGTTCCACACCGTTGCGGGTGACTGCAGCGGCCAGTGCCGAGAAGCCCTGTTGCGCGATCTCGGTCTCGGGGTCCTGCGCGATCTGGGCCAGCATGATCTGCATCCCCGGCACCTCGCCCAGCAGACGGATGGCGGAGAGACGGGTTTCCCGCTCCAGCGCTTCGGCATTGTCATCCAGCGCGACGCGGCGGCGTTTGGGGTGGCGGGTCGCCTTGGCCAGCAGCGCCTGTTCGCGGGGGGTCAGCGGTTGCACCTCATCCTCTTGCGCTTCCTGCGTCATTTCCGCCGCGATGGCGTCGTGACCGAGGATCGCGCCAAGACTTGAGGTCGGGCCGTTCTCACCGCCTTCCGAGACATCCAGCCCGGCCTCTTCCAGCGCGGCGATGTCGGTTTGCGGAGCCTCTTCTTCGGGGGTTTCCTCGGTGGTCACGGGCATCGGGGCCAGCGCGAAGGACAGCAGCAATTCGCGGCCCTGTTGCTGGTTCACATGCGGACGGTCGGCGTCGGTGACGATCATCGCCAGCGACGCGACGGCCTTGAGTCGCACCGACCGGAAGGGCGCGCGGCAGGCGCGCGGCAGCCATTCCGCTGCCTCGCGCAAGGGCGAGGTCGCCAACGCGTCGACGATGGCCCATTGGATACGCTCGGCCTTGAGGTCATCCGCATCGACCGAGAATAGCGCGTTCAGGCGATCGGCCACCAAGTCCGGGGCCAGCGCCGCAAGCAGGCCCAGCGCCTGCGCGGACACTTCGGGTTGTTGACCGGTGGCGAGGAAATCCAGCACCTGCCAGCGCAGGTCTTCTTTGTCCGCGATCGGCGTGTCGCGGTCCAGCCGGTCGAGCAGCGCCAGTTGCACCTTGGCACCGGGGTCGCGCATCATACGGTCCAGCAGTTCGGGTTCGGAGAAGCCGGACTGGTTCAGCGCCGCGATGCGAATATCCTCGACCGCATCCGTCAGGGCCTGTTCGACCAGCGCGGGATCGCCGGGCATCAGGGCCTCATAGGCGATCAGGCGCACGGCCCCGTCCTTGTCGGCGGTGGCTTTGCGCAAGATGGCTTCGGCCTCGGGTCCTCCGATGGTGGCCAGCGTCCGCAAGGCGCAGTGGCGCAGGCGGCGGTTTTGGGATTGGGTGAACACGCCCAGCGTCGGCACGGCGGGCTGGCCGATCCGGCCCAGCGCTTCGCAGGCCACATCGCCCAGCTCCTGCCCGTCTTCGTCCATCAGGGCCATGACGATGGGTTCAATCGCGGCCGCGTCGCCCATGCGACCCAGCGCCTTGATGGCGGCGATCTGGGCGTCCAGCCAGTCGTCCCATTCGTCTTGGTGCAGCTCGTCCTCGTCCCATGTGATGTCCTCGCCGCGCCCGGTGACAAGCGTGCGCAGATAGGGGGCTGCATCTTCGGACTTCAACTCGGCCAGAGCGGTGACGCAGGCCAGCTTCACCTCGCCGCAGGGATCGTGGATCAGGTTTTCCAGCAGTTGCGGTGCTGCGTCCTGCACGCCCAGCGCGCCCAACGCCTGAGCGGCGTCCTGACGGACGTCTTCGTCATCGTCCAGCAGCGCCTCGACCAGTGCGGGGCTGTTGGCGGCACCAATGGCGGTCAGGGCCTGAATGGCGCGCAGGCGGATCACGTCATAGTCGGATTTTGCGTAGTCGGCGAACAGGCTGGTGGCCTCGTCACGCAGGGCTGTATCGGAATGCATGTTCATATCGGGTCTGCCATGTTTTGCGTTGGGACAGGTTGGGTGAAAGTGGAAGGCAGGTTTCCCAACCGAAGCCTGCCTTCCATGTGGTCCCTTCTGCAGTGGGACCAGACCCGGGGGGCGGCATGGCGACCGCCCCCCGGAAAGACATCAGGCGATGTCGCGCGGTGCGAAGGACATCGTGCGGAACGAGGTCTTGTAGGGGCTCGGCCCAAGTTTGCGCAGCTTGGCAACGCCCATCTTGTAGTTGTAGTTGCCGCTGATCCAGTCGACGATCCGGCCCTCAAGCGCGTTCGCAGGCTGCTGCATGTGCAGGAAGTCCATGTAGACAACACTTTTCTTGATGGCGGGCGTGACCATGGCCACGGCGGTGATCGCCGCTTTGGTCAGTTCGATATGCCCGTTCTCCATCAGTTTCGAGAACTGGAAGTCGTCGCCTTCCACACCCAGCAGCGTGGTCTTGTTGCCCGGAACGCGTTCCGAATAGACCATCACATAGTCGCCGCTTTCGATGCCACGCTCGGCCGCATCATCGGGGTGGATTTCAACCCAGTTTTCCGGCCAGCGCTGCACGATATACGGGCGGCGACGGTCGTCAAAGCCGGACTGCCAGCGTTCGTTGATCCGACCAGAGGTCGCCCAAAGCTCGCCTTCGTCCTTGTTGGGTTTCAGCCATTCCCAATAGTCCGAGAACAGGTTCCAAGGTGATTTCTGGATGTTGCACTTGCCGGTCTGACTGTTGAAATGCGTCAGCTTCTTGTTGAACACATCCGCGCCAGCCGCACCGGTATCGGGCAGTTCGCGGGTTGTGTCGTGCAGACGCTTGGTTTCAATCAGCGTGACCCCATCGGCATCCAGCATAACCGGGCATTGCACACCATCGGTGCCGAATTCGCGGACCTTCTGGTGCAGGCCTTTGCCTTCCTTCTTGGCTAGACGGTAGACCGCGTGGAAGTCCTTGCGCGACCCGCGGGTAAAGCGCACGGCCTCTTCGGCAACCTCGTTCGAGTTCTGCCAGTCGAACCCGTCAAAGCCCATCCGCTGTGCCAGTTGCGCAATGATCCACCAATCGGGTTTCGCCGCACCGGGGGCATCATAGAACTTCTGGTACAGGCGCAGACGGCGTTCGCCGTTGGCGCGCAGGAAGTCTTCTTCGCCCCAGGTGGCTGCGGGGAACACGATGTCGGCGTAGCGGTTGCCGATCGGGTCCTGCAGATAGATGTCCTGGTTGATCACCACCATACCGCCGCTGTCGGCGCGGGCCTTCAACGTGTCGATCATCTCTTGCTTGTCGAAGCTGGCGATCTGGTGCGGGTTACGGACGGTCAGTTCCTCGAACTTGTCAGCCAGTTGCTGGCTGCCGCACATGGACTGGATCCAGGTGGTGCCGATCACGTGGGCCATACGGGTATGACCTGCGATCAGATACCGGTCGGTATCCATGGCGCGGCGACGGCGACCGGGCAGTTTCTCGGGCGATTTGTTGCGCGGGTATTTCCCGCCCTTCACGCCGCCCCGCTGGTGACCACCGGCCCGGCCAATGACCTGACCCGGACGACCGCCACAGCCACAGATGATGCCCAGAGCGGAGATCGCCTGTGTGTTGCCGGTGTTGTTGGACCAGTAGAACCCTTTCTCGATCATGACCGAGGTTTTGGGCCGGGTACCATCTGCCTTGGGTTTGGCCAGCCATTCGGCGGCAGTATAGATTTTCTGCACGTCGATTTCGGCCATGGCGGCTGCGTTCTCGGGCGAGAATTCGTCCTGAGACAAAAGCCATTCCTTCCAGTCCTCAAACCCAGCGGTCTGGAACTTGCCCCAGGTCGTCCGCCACTGCCATGGCGTGTTCCGGGTGCCCTGACCGAAGCCCGAGGAGCTTTCCCACTTGTTGTTGACCCATTTCTTGATCCAGTCGCTGTCTTCCCAGCCATTTTCCACGATGACGCGGGCGATGGCGTTGACGACCAGCAGGTCAGTGCCGGGCAGAACGTCGATATGCAGACCGCCCATCTTTTCAGCATGGGCCACACCGGCAGACCGGCGCGGGATCAGATAGATCTCTTTCTGACCGTTCTGCATCCCCTTCATCATCCACTGGGTATAGAGGATGGTCTTGGTCTCATACGGGTCGGTACCGCAGACCAGCAGGGTTTCCGCATCGCGCCAGTCTTCGTAGGACGGGCCGAAGTTGTCGAAACCCGCATCCCGGAAACCGGGGGTCGAGGTCACGTCGGACGGCGTGTCGTGGAAGGTGAAGTTCGCGGTGTTGATATGGCGCAGCGCGTATTTCGAGATCGCATAGGTGTTCTCGATATACTGATAGCTGAAGGTTTTCACGCCATAGGCATTGGTGCCGTGTTTGGCGATGACGTGGTTGCCCACCTCAGCCGCCACATCCAGCGCCAGATCCCACGGAACCGGCATCAGCGTGCCATAGATCCGCATCAGCGGTGTCTTCAGACGGTCACGTGTTGGGGTCTGCGGGTTATAGCATTTCTGCGCGATACACCCGCCCCGCAAGGAGCTGTCGCCGTCGGTGTTGACGTATTGCGTGTCCTTGTCAGGGATGATCACCACGTGGTGCGGCTGACCTTTGTGCAGAACGATATTGTGCTGGTTCGGCGCGACCCAGGCACCCAACGGTGCAACGGGGAAATCCTCGCCAAAGGCGTTTTCGTCCGCAGTTGGGCCACCGGGTTTGGCCGTCACGGGCCAGCGGTAGACTTTGTAACCACAGGCCACGATGCAGTAGTCGCAGGCGGTCGAGATGACCTCGGCGCCTTTGGGCGGCAGCGGGACGTTGGTTTCGGGTACGTAATACGGGGTTGCCATGATTCCGTTTCCCTTATGCAATGAGGTTGTCGTAGCGGCCGTAGATCAGGCCGAACATGCCAACGGCGTAGATGTCATCACCGTCCAGTTCCAAAAGGACCTGCGGCAGCGACTGATAGGCTTGCCCCGAAACGAGGATGCCGTGCCGTGTCACGTCATAGGTGGACAGGTGCAGCGGGCACGGGCCCAGCACCTTATGTTCAGGCTTGTAGCTGTCATACATCGACCCGCCCTGATGGGTGCAGGTGAGGTTGAAGGCCACAACATCCTTTTGCGGACCAATGCCGCCGCCGCTTTCCACGCCGGTTTTCACAAGGATCGAGTCCGAATAATCGCCCTCATCCGGGTAATAGAACTCGACCGGGACATCCTGTTCCAGTTCGGACAGTTTGCCGATCAGCTTGCGCGGATAGGTCGATACCAATGCGGGCACTTGTTCGGCCTGACCGTGGCGGGTGGGCATGGCCACCATCACGGCAAAGGTTGTTGCGCCCGAGGCGAACAGGAACTGGCGGCGGTTCACGGTGCAGGCCTTTTTGGCCTCACCGGTACAACTGCATCCGGTTGCGTTATGATCTTTCATGACGCTTACTCCTCTGCTGCCGCAGGAAGCGGCTGGTAATCCGGCAGATCAGGTTCTTCGACCAGAATCTCGTCACCGGACAGGGATTTCAGGAAGGCCACCAGATCCGCCTTTTCCTGATCATTCAGGCCAAGCGGCTGGATCAGATCGGATTTGGTTGCTGCGAATTCATTCTCGCCGCCGCCCTGGTTGTAGAACTCGACCACATCCTCGAGCGTCTCCAACATGCCGTTATGCATGTAGGGTTCGGTATAGAGGGTGTAGCGCAGGCTCGGCGTGCGGAACTTGCCCAGATCAGCCTTTTCCTTGGTGCGGAAATAGAAGCCGGGGTCATCCTTGGTGTGGCGATAGAAATCCTCGGTCGAGCCTTTGGAATAGAGCTCATACCGGAAGGTCACTTGCGCCAGACCGTCATCTTCCCAGCCGCTATAGGGCGGAACGCCGGTGTTGTAGTATTTCTCGTCCGACAGCAGCGCACCGTTATGGCATTCGGAACATTGCGCCTTGCCGGTAAACAGCTCCAGCCCGCGTTTCTGTTCGTCGCTCAGCGCCGCATCATCCCCGCGCAGATAGTTGTCGAAGGGCGTGTCGGTCTGAACGATGGTCCGTTCAAACGCAGCGATGGCCCGCCATGCGTTGCCGATGCGTGGCCATTGGTCACCGAAGACGTCGTTAAAGCGTTCGACATATTCGGGGACAAAGGCCAGACGGGCCTCCATCATGTCGGATTCACCGTTGCCGGCAACCGCACCGCCTGCGGCGGATTTGGCCTGACTTTCAAGGCTTTTCGAAGAGCCCGCCCAGAACAGCTTGCCGTAATAAGCCGAGTTCACGATGGTCTGACTGTTGCGCCAGTGGGTCGTGCCGGGATAGCCGAACGAAATCGGTGCCTCGACGTCCCAGCCCACATCGGGCAGGTGACAGGCCGAACAGGGCGTTGTCTCATTCCCGCCCAGACGCGGATCGAAGAACAGCATCTTGCCCAGTTCGATCTTGGCCTCGGTCTGCGGATTGTCCAGCGGGATGAGCGGTTCGCCCAGCGCCACCAGCGGCGCATCGGTGTCAGGGTCTGCCCCGCCGATACCGGCCTCAATCTCCATACTGTCCGCAGCAAACGCTTGCGAACCGATGGCGGCAAACAAGGCAGCGGTGGCGATTGTGCCTGAAAGGTAAGACTTAAGGTCTTTCATGGGTCCACTCCTCAGTTTGTCGTTTCGCGCCAGTTTTCGATCGGCGCATAATCCGTATCGATGTCCTCGGCGACGAAGTCAGGACCGGTCAGCGGCTCGCCGGACAGTGCCTTCAGGAAGGCCACCAGCTGCGCTTGTTCGGTCTCGTTGAGGCCAAGCGGCTTGATGCGCGGATCCTTGTTCTCATCATCACCGCCACCGGCGTTGTAGAAGGCCACCACATCTTCCAGCGTTTCCATCGTGCCGTTGTGCATATACGGCGCGGTATAAGTCAGCTCGCGCAGCGTGGGGGTCATGAATGTGCCGAAGGTGTCGGCGGTGTGGGTGCGGATATAAGCCCCCGGATCGGCACGCAGGTTCATGTAGTTCTCGACGCCGAGGAACTTCATCATCGTCACGAAGGTGATGTGACGTGTCGGGTCCGCCCAGATGTCCGGATTGTCGCCAACGCCGATATTGTGCGGCAGGTCATCGGTGAACCGCTCGCCCGCGTGGCACGAATTACAGCCGCTGGCGTTGAACAGCTCATAGCCTGCCTTGGCCTCGTCCGACATCTCGCCTGAATCAAACGGTGCGCCGCGCGAGATCAGCGTTTTCAGATATTCCGGGATCGCGTTGCGGACACCACCGTTCGAAGGCTCGCCAAATCCGGCGGCTTCGAACATCTCGACATAGACCGGATCCTGCTTGATGCGTTCCTGCATCATCCGCATGTCCATGTTCATCAGATAGGTCTCGGTGATGCTTTCGCGGGTCACATCGTTGAGGTTGGTGCCTATGCGCCCGTCATGGAACCACGCGTTGCGCTTGGCCGTGTTGATTAGCGTCGGCACGTTGCGGAAATGCAGGTTGCCCGTATAGGCGTCCGACAGGGCCTGCCCGTCGGTGAACCCGTTTTCCGGCTGGTGGCAACTGGAACACGACAGCGCGGCGTCGCCGGACAGTCGTGGATCAAAGAAAAGTCGCTTGCCAAGGGCCGCCTTGGCTGGGTCGAACTCAATGGCTTCTACCGGGCCCGGCTCATCCGCCTGGGCCTGGTGAACCGGGTAAGCAGCGCAAATCGTCAGCAGCGAAACTGTCGATAGCGCCGAGAACCATGTTCTGGCTTTGGTTGTCATTTAAAAGCCCCTTTATCGCTAGTCCGGTCTTCGCGGCACGGCCGCAAACCGGTAGGGCGAACCTTAGGGGGCAGTTGTTTCGTGAGGATTTGATCCAGATTAAGGTCTGTGAAGAGATGTTAAGAAATGTAACGGCATTCAACCGACGGATGATCGGATAAACCTTGCAAGGTCCTGTATCTCAATAGGTTTTTGCGCCATGATGAAATTTTTGGCAGTCGACAAATACTCCATATCATCGAAATAACTGCTGATCAGAATCGCCGGAACCTCACCCCGAACGGCGCGTGCGGCCTCGATCAGGTCCGTGCCGATCAGCCCCGGCATCTTCAAATCGGTGACAATTATATCATAACTGTCCGGATCACTTTGAAACGCCTGTTGCGCCTTCAATGGATCGGAATATGCCTCGACCCGATAGCCATATCGGGTCAGCAAGGTGCGCGTCACATAAAGGACGTTTTCATCATCATCGACCAGCAAGACATGCTCTGACCCAGTGATCGCCGCCACCACAGCTTGTTCATCCTGGCTGAGTGCGGGCATCAGCGGATAGAACAGGCTGAACCGGGTGCCTTCGCCAGGAGCCGAGTTCAGCTCGACCCGGCCATGACATTCCTCGACACTGTTATGCACGATCGTCAGGCCAAGCCCAGTGCCCTTGCCCACCGGTTTGGTCGAGAAAAAGGGCTGGAACACCTTTTCTTGCAACGCGGCCGACATACCAGGACCGGTATCCGTCACGTCCAGACGGATCACGCCGATCGCCTCGTCCGGCAGATCCTCCAGCGCATCCCGAGGCGCCTGACTTATCGTCAGGACAACTTCGCCCGGCTGATCCCCCATCGCCTCGAATGCGTTGTGGCACAGGTTCAAAAGCGTCTGAAAGAACAGCGTCCCGTCGAAGTCGGAAAACGCCGCATCCAATTCGATGTCAAAACGCGTTTCAACATTGGGTGGGGCCGATACGCGGATCAGGTCCAGCGCTTCTTGCGTGGCCTTGACCATATCGCCACGGGTCGGATTGCGAGGCCGTTGCCGCGCAAAGGTGAGCATCTTGCGCACCAGTGCCTGTGCCCGACGCGCTGCAATCCGGATGTGATTGACCGAGGTCTGGATGTCGGCATCGTCTTCTGCGTCCATCTCGATCAGGTCGGCATTGCCGGTGATGCTCATGAGCACATTGTTGAAATCATGCGCGACGGACCCGGCCAGAATGCCGACGCCTTCCATCTTCTGCACCTGCGCGAATTGCTCATTGGTACGTCGCGCCTCAGTCAGGTCCTCGCCAATGCCAATATAATGCGTGATCGCACCATCCTGTCCGACCAGTGGAAAGATCGCAGTTGAAACCCAATAGTGCGAGCCATCCTTGCGCAGGTTGCGGAACACCCCGTACCAGCTGCGACCCTGCTGCAAGCGCTGACGCAGGTCACGGTAAATCCCCTTGCCCGAATGCCCTGACTGCAGAATGCGCGGCGTGTGGCCATATACCTCGTCCGCCTCGTACCCGCTGAGGTCAAAGAATTTGCGGTTGGCATATTCGATCTTCAGATCGGTGTCCGTGATCAGAATTGACGCAGGGCTTTGTTCAACTGCCCGCGCCAGCTTGCGTTCGGCCAGCTCAACCTGTTCACGCAATTCCAGCTCGGCCTTGAGCCGATGATTGGTGCGCAGGATATTGGCGATCAGCAATGTGGTCAGAATGGCAATCAAACCGATCACCACGATCAACCCGATTAGCAGAACCGAGAAATTGCGCACCAGGCGCTCGCCCTCCGAAAACGCCCGGACCATGGCCGACAGGCTGTCGTCGCGTTCGGCGATCCAAAGCTGTTCAAGGGTTGCCAGCGCACTCAGGGCCGCACTGTCATCCACACGGACCAAAGCATCGATCTGCTCGGCCCCCAGTCCTGCAGCAATCCCATCCTCGATCCGGGTGATATTGCCGATATACTCATGGGCCACGCTCTCGATATGCGCCAGCGCCTCCAATTCGGCTTTCGAGGGGTTGGCGTCACGGTATTCTGCAATCGTGGACAACAGATTGCGTGATTGACGGCCAAGCGTCGTTCCATATGAGGGGTCCTGCCGCAGGACATAATTCTTGAAATTGTGGATCAGACCGCCATAGCCGAAATACTGCCGGATGTCAGATATCCAGTACCCGCGCGGTGTCGTCTCGGCCGCGTAACTCTGCCAGGCTTGCCGCATGTCGCCGATTCGGGTGCCCGTCTCGCGGGACATGTACAGGAACACTGACAGGATAATGACCAAAGCAACACCAATGCCCAGCGCCACCGCCATAAGACGCGTGGGGTAGGTCTCGGGCTCGGAATGTTGCGTGTCCATTTAGCGACCCGTCCCTGCAGTCAGACATCAATATCCAGAGCCAGCGCGTGAATGCGCGACACGATATCCCCCAATGCAGCATGAACGGCGCGGTGGCGCGCAACGCGGGATTGACCTGCGAAAGCGTCGGATCTGATGCGCACGTTGAAATGGCTCTCGCCCCCGTCCTGATACCCGGCATGCCCGCGATGGCTTTCGCTGTCATCGACAACCTCCAGCTCGCGGGGGTTGAATGCGGCCTGTAGCCGGGTACGGATGTCTTCGGTAACGGTCATTTTTCTGCCCGGCGGCAAAATTTTTGCCGCTCCCCTCTTCTACTCTCTGACGCTTAGGTTAAACTGCTGCCTCCGAGTCGAAAAGACGCGTTCGCAGGAGCAGGCCCATGGTGAAATCAGACCCTTTCGGATTCGATATGTCCGTATCCAGCGCAAAGAAAAAGAAACCGCGCGGGCGTCGGGGCATGTCGGGTGCGTCCGAAACATCGGTCCGAATCTGCGACCACGAGGGCTGTGAAGAGGCCGGCAAGTTCCGGGCACCGAAAGCGCCCGATGTGCTGGACGATTTTTTCTGGTTCTGCCAGCAGCATGTGCGCGAATATAACCAGAAATGGAATTTCTTCGATGGCACCACCGAGGCCGAACTGAACGCCCAGCGGTCCAAGGACAAGGTGTGGGAACGCGAAACCAAACCCATGGGCGACCCCGAAGCCCGCGCCTGGGCCCGGCTGGGCATCGAAGATCCGCACCAGGTTCTGGGCGCGAACGGGACCCAGAACAAAGGTCGCGCCAATTCCGGCGGTCGTCGCCTGCCCCCCACCGAACGCCGAGCCATCGAGATCCTTGAAGCACAGGACAGTTGGTCCAAGGCCGAAATCCGCAAGGCCTACAAGAAGCTGATCAAGGTGTTGCACCCGGATATGAACGGTGGCGACCGGTCCCAGGAAGAACAGCTGCAAGAGGTCGTGTGGGCCTGGGATCAGATCAAGGACAGCCGGAGTTTCAAGTAGCGATCCGGCCCGCCTGGGCATCTGATTTCGCATGCGTATGGTGTCGTGTTTGACGATGGGCTTGCACGTCAAAAATAGTGTGTTGTGGCAATTTATTGGGGAAACTTGCCAAGTTACGCAACTTACGCTAGGTTAACCTCACTATTTTCTTGGGTCTCTTCTCAGAGGTCAATTAATGAAAACCCTTTTGTGCATTATTGTTGCAGCCGGGGCTGTTTTTTATCCCGGGTCAACTCTCCAAGCTCAGCAATACCCTATTGGGGCCTGCATCATTCTGGACACCGGTCAATGGTGCATTCCGCCGTCCGCCGGTTTTCCTGGTGAGATATGCTATTGTCTGACCGAAGATGGTTGGGTGGAGGGTATCCAGAACTGAACAGAGGTTATCGTGAAATTAACTGAGAAACCTGAAGTTCGAGATTTATTGAAAGCTGCACGTGCAACCCGCACATATTGCATGTTGACCGGACGCGCGAGCGATAAATCTGACGCGCTGATCGACGCGCTTGCACCCTTCGATGGCACCCCCAGCAAGATTACAACGGATCATCTGGTTAATCTGCGCAAAGCCATGCGCGATACCTGCCGTGATATTGACGACTATACCTTGACGCGAATTCTTGATGGTGAACCTCCGGTACGTATCAGCAGCCCGTCAGCGCGATTTCGCGGATCGAATGACGAGGAAGAGTCTGATCTCGGTTTTGCGGCCCAGCTGAACCGCTTCGGTCGCCGCTTCAAGCAAAGTTGGCCCTGGTTTTGGCAACGATGGGTGCTGCCCGGGATCGCGGTCGTACTGCTGGTTCTTGCCATGCACTATACCCAGTGGACCTTCCGGGCGAATTTGCTGCTGGCGCGGCTGGATGAGCACATGACCACGGATATACACGAAGAGGTCCGCGATCTGATCGTGGTCGCAACCGCCATTGAAACCAACGAACAGCAAACGGCCGTGCCCAACTCAAATGCACCGGCCCAGAAGCTCTTCAACGAAACAATGAGCCGCTTGAAGGCCTATCACTATCAGGAAGAGGCGTTGCGCCGTGAAAGCTCGGTCGCAACGCAAAGGTTCGATTTTCTGATCGCCGCGCGTGAAACCATCAGCGGCGTTTCCCACCGGCTGTTTCCCGCACCCCCGCCGAGCAGCCTGAGGCCGTCCGTTACCAACGGCACGAACACGATCGCTTCCAGGGCGGGTTTTGCTGGCAGCGGCGGCGCAAAAAGCAATACCGGAACCCTGTCAACCCCTGGCGATGTCGTCACCACGATACAAGAAATTCAACGCAAGACCGACGCGCAAATCGCGCGGGCGGCCAATGCAACCGTTGCCAGCCCGTCCGAAAGCCTTGCCCCAAGCGCATCCGAGGCGGCGCAGACCTCGTCTTTGGTCAGAATCGCACTTGCGGGGCATGACGGGTTCATGGAAATCGTTCGGGAAATCTCAAAGAAAACAGGCCGCAATTCACTGGCCAATCCGGCCGATCATATCGTGACAAGACTGCAATTGCTGCAATCGGCCGAACGTTTGCAGGCCAAGATTTCCCTATCCAACAGGTTCGCATTGCCAATGGTCTACGGCTCGCTTGGTGCCGCGCTGTTCTGCCTGGTTCGGGTGTTGACACCAGCGCTGTCCGACCTTGGCCCTGCACGTGCATTCCTGCGTATTTTGTTCGGAGCCTTTGCGGCAATGACGCTTTCGATGCTGCTGATTCCGGCAAATGTTTTCACCATCAATGAGCAAAGCAATCCGACGCTGATCTTTTTGGCCTGTTTTCTGTTCGGGTATTCCTTTGATGCCGTGCTGTCTGCGTTGCACCGAATGGAGGCATTCCTGCAGGGTCGCCTGCAAACGCCCGAGTCCGCCCGCCCATCCTGATCCGCCGGATTCGAACAATAATGCACCGCTGATTGCCCCGTCCGGACAGATGGCGGACGCCACGGCATGATTTCATCTTATCGCAGCGCTTTCCCTTGCCCTTGCCCGCAATATGTTGCACCACACACGGGTTCAAACCCGGGGAGCGGGTCAAAGGATAAGGACAAGGCGCATGGCTGACGGATCGATCGATATCAACGCAAAACCTACCGAGGATATCTCGGTCCGTGAAGTGTTTGGCATTGACAGCGATATGGCGGTCAAGGGCTTTGCCGACCGCAGTGACCGGGTGCCAGTGATCGATCACACCTACAAGTTCGATCCAGAAACGACGCTGGCGATTCTGGCGGGGTTTGCCCATAACCGCCGCGTTATGATCCAGGGCTATCACGGCACCGGGAAATCGACCCATATCGAACAGGTCGCCGCGCGTCTGAACTGGCCGGCGGTTCGGGTGAACCTCGACAGCCATATCAGCCGGATCGATCTGATCGGCAAGGACGCGATCAAACTGCGCGACGGCAAGCAGGTGACTGAATTCCACGAGGGTATTCTGCCTTGGGCACTGCGTAACCCCGTGGCCATCGTCTTCGACGAATATGATGCGGGCCGCGCGGATGTGATGTTCGTGATCCAGCGGGTACTGGAGCATGACGGCAAGCTGACCCTGCTGGACCAGAACGAGATCATTACACCGAACCCGAATTTCCGCCTGTTCGCAACGGCGAACACGGTGGGGCTGGGCGATACGACGGGCCTCTATCACGGCACGCAGCAGATCAACCAGGCGCAGATGGACCGGTGGTCGCTGGTCTCGACGCTGAATTATCTTAGCCATGATGCCGAGACGATGATCGTGCTGTCGAAAGCGCCGCATTACAACACCGAAAAAGGCCGCAAGACCGTCAGCCAGATGGTGACGGTGGCCGATCTGACCCGGACCGCGTTCATGAACGGCGATCTCAGTACAGTGATGAGCCCGCGGACCGTGATCAACTGGGCCCAGAACGCCGAGATTTTCCGCAATGTGGGTTACGCGTTCCGCCTGTCATTCCTGAACAAATGTGATGAGTTGGAGCGCCAGACGGTGGCGGAGTTCTATCAGCGTTGTTTTGATGAGGAATTGCCTGAAAGTGCGGCGTCTGCGAGTTTGGGATAGCGCACTGAATTGCGCCCTTACCGGGCGCAATGCCTCCGGCGGGGATATTTTTGGCCAGATGAAGGGGGATCCGGTTGCGCTTTGAGGCATTGGATCTCCGCAGCACAAAGGGCGTTTGAACATGGTGCAGAAGAACGACAATCCTGCTGATCCGTTCAAGAAGGCCTTGGCCGAAGCCACCAAGGTCATGGCCGATGACCCCGAGTTGAACGTGACCTATACGGTTGATCCGTCGGGCATGACGGGTGAGTCGATGCGACTGCCCCAGGTCTCGCGGCGGATGACGCGGGAAGAGGTTCTGCTTGCCCGCGGGACGGCGGATGCCTTGGCTTTGCAGCGCAAATACCATGATGACGCGACCCATGCGCACTATGCGCCTCCGGGAGATATGGCGCGCGATTTGTATGAGGCCATGGAGGTGGCCCGGTGCGAGGCGATGGGTGCACGAGACATGCCAGGGACCGCGTCGAATATCGATGTCAAGATAGGACATGAGGCGATCCGGCGTGGCTATGATCAATGCAAGCAGCCTGCTGATGCGCCTTTGGCCGTTGCCGCCGGTTACCTGATCCGGCATTTGGCGACGGGGCGGGACATGCCGCCTGCCGCCGAGAACGTCATGAATCTGTGGCGCGGGTTTATCGAAGAACAGGCCGGTGGTGTGTTGGAAAACCTCGACGAGGTGCTCTCGGATCAGGCCGAGTTTGCCAAGTTCGCGCGGCAGATGATCAAGGATCTGGGCTATGGCGACCAGCTGGGCGATGACCCCGATGAGTTGGATGACGAGCAGGAAGATCAGGCCGAGGACGACGCCGAGGAACAGCCGGACCCCGACAGCACCGGGCAGGATGATCAGGACGAACAGGACGCCGACGCCAATCCAGAGCAGACGCAGGAAGAGCAGCAGGATCAGTCTCAGGCCCAGGTCTCGATGGATGAGATGGCCGATGAGGAGATGGGAGAAGAGGCGGAGATGCCCGAAGGGGAGGCTCCGCTGGAACCGCCTGCCCCACCGCCCGCGTCCGAGGCCGATCCGGATTACAAGGTTTATCTGAACACCCATGACGAAGAGATCGCGGCCGAGGATCTGGCGGAGCCGGCCGAGTTGGAGCGGCTGCGGGCCTATCTGGATCAGCAACTGGAGCCGTTGAAAGGCGCGGTGAGCCGTCTGGCCAACAAGCTGCAGCGCCGGTTGCAGGCGCAACAGAACCGGTCCTGGGAGTTTGACCGCGAGGAAGGGATTCTGGATGCCGGACGCCTGGCGCGGGTTGTTGCAAACCCCACGACGCCGCTGAGCTTCAAGGTCGAGAAAGATACCGAGTTCCGCGATACGGTGGTGACCCTGCTGCTGGACAATTCAGGCTCTATGCGGGGGCGTCCGATCTCGATTGCCGCGATTTGCGCCGATGTTCTGGCGCGCACGCTGGAGCGGTGCAATGTGAAGGTCGAGATTTTGGGCTTTACCACGCGGGCGTGGAAGGGCGGTCAGGCGCGTGAGGCGTGGTTAAACGATGGCCGGCCTCAGCAGCCGGGGCGTCTGAACGATCTGCGCCACATCATTTACAAAGGCGCTGATGCACCCTGGCGGCGGGCGCGGCCCAATCTGGGCCTGATGATGAAAGAAGGGCTGCTGAAGGAAAACATCGACGGTGAAGCGCTGGAATGGGCGCATCGTCGGATGTTGGCCCGACGTGAGCAGCGCAAGATTCTGATGGTGATTTCGGATGGCGCTCCGGTCGATGATTCAACGCTGAGCGTGAACCCGGCGAACTATCTCGAAAAACACCTGCGCGATGTGATCGCGATGGTCGAAAAGCGCAAAATGGTCGAATTGCTCGCGATAGGGATCGGGCATGATGTGACGCGGTACTATGATCGTGCGGTGACAATCACGGATGTCGAGCAACTGGCTGGGGCGATGACCGAGCAACTGGCAGCGTTGTTCGACAGTGATCCGCGTGCCCGCGCTCGGGTGATGGGGATGAAAAAGGCAAGCTGACGCTTGCCTTGCCTCCGGCGGGAGTATTTTCAAAAAGATGAAGTGTGGGGTCGTTGTTCAAAGAAGTGAATGGGCCGTCCGACGATAGTTTTTTAAGGTTGCGTAGGGTTTTATCGCCATCATGGATCTTTGATGTGGCCCCCTGTTTTAAACAGAGCCCGTCGGTTGGATGCAGATCACCTGAAAAGAACCCGGCATCTGGACATTTGGCGCATTGCGCCGCAGGTTCCCGGGCAAGACAATGAAAGGGGAGATCATGTTTCAGTCCTTTGCCGTCACGGCACGTCCGGAACAGGGGCCTCCCAGGTTGGCAGCCTTGCGCGCGGAGATACTGCGCGACGGATTGGCCGGGTTTCTGGTCCCGCGCGCCGACGCCCATCAGGGAGAATATGTCGCCCCGCGGGACGAGCGACTGGCGTGGTTGACGGGGTTTACGGGCTCTGCCGGTTTTTGTGCCGTGCTGACGGACGTGGCTGGCGTGTTTATCGATGGCCGGTACCGCACACAGGTCAAAGCTCAGGTGGCCAGCGACTATACTCCGGTGCCCTGGCCCGATGTCGGTCTGAGCGCATGGTTGAAAGAACAGTTGCCGCAGGGGGGCAAAGTTGGTTTTGACCCCTGGCTGCATGCTGCCCGACAAATCTCTTCTGCTCAGAAGGAACTTGCAGATACCGGGATCGCGCTTGTGCGGTGTGATAACCTGATCGACCGTGTGTGGTCGGATCAACCCGATCCCCCTATGAGTCCGGTCAAATTACATCCGGTGGAGTTTGCCGGAGAAACCGCCGATAGCAAGATCAAACGATTGTCCGAAGCGTTGCGGGAGGCGGGCAACAGCGCCGCCGTGATCACTTTGCCGGACTCGATCATGTGGTTGCTGAACATTCGGGGCTCGGATGTCAGGTATAATCCGGTAGCGCACGGGTTCGCCATTCTGCACGACACTGGTCGTGTGGACCTGTTCATGGCGGAGGAAAAACTAACAGTTCAACTGAGCGAACAGGTGCGTCTTCATGCGCCATCTGCCTTTCTGGGTGTCGCCGCCGCGCTGCAAGGCAAAATTCAGGTGGACCTGGGCACGCTGCCGCAAGCGGTGGCCGATGTGTTGCAGGACAAGATGGTGGATGATGGCGATCCGTGCGCCTTGCCCAAAGCCTGCAAGAATGCAGCGGAAATCGCAGGAAGCGCCGAAGCGCATCTGCGGGATGCAGTCGCCGTGATCGAAACCCTGTGCTGGCTCGACAAGCAGACGCCGGGCAGCCTGACCGAGACCCAGGTGGTCAGCCGTCTGGAGGCAAACCGGCGCAAAGACAACGCCCTTCAGGACATCTCGTTCGACACGATCGCGGGCACCGGGCCCAACGGTGCAATCATGCACTACCGCGTAACCGAAGAAACGGATTCCCGGTTACAGAATGGGCATCTTCTGGTGCTGGACAGTGGAGGGCAATACCTGGACGGGACCACCGACATCACTCGAACGATTGCGATTGGAGAGGTCGGGGACGAAGAAAGAGCCTGTTTCACCCGGGTTCTCAAGGGGATGATCGCCATGTCCGTGTTGCGCTGGCCAGTGGGGCTTGCAGGGCGCGACATCGAATGCGTTGCGCGCGCGCCGCTTTGGACTGCGGGGCAGGATTTCAACCACGGGGTTGGCCATGGGGTCGGGGCCTATCTGAGTGTGCATGAGGGGCCGCAGCGTCTGTCAAAGGTCAGTCATGTCCCGTTTGAACCCGGCATGATCCTGTCGAACGAGCCGGGATATTACCGCGAAGGAGCCTTTGGCATCCGCATCGAAAATCTTCTTGTCGTGCAAGAGGCACCGGCCCTTCCGACCGCAGATCCCGAACGCGCTATGCTGTGTTGGCGGACGTTGACTTATGTTCCGATTGATCGGCGTCTGATCATGACAAGCATGCTGTCAGCAGATGAGCGCGCGTGGCTGAACGCTTACCATCGTGACGTTGCGGATAAAGTCCGCCCAAGGCTGGGCGATGACGCTCAGCTGTGGTTGGATGCCGCAACGGCGCCGATCTGACATCGCACTTTCACATAAAGTGGACACAGGAATGGGCCTTGGCCCAAGGGGAGAAGTGGAAATGACCGATCTGACAAAAATTCGCAAAGCACCGGGAAAATGGAGCGTCCGGTCCGGCGGTGCGATTTTGGGTGAAACGACCAACGCGCTGGAGTTGTTCGAGGGCAACCTGGACCCGGTGATCTATTTCCCCCGCGCCGATATCGCGATGGCCTTTCTGGATCGCTCAGATAAGGTGACCCATTGCCCGCATAAGGGCGATGCCACACATTTTTCCATCGTCAACAAATCCTCGGTCACAGAGAACGCGGCGTGGAGTTATGAGGACCCGATCCCAACTGTTGCCGAAATCAAAGAATATCTGGCTTTTTACCCGGCGGATTCGGTAAAGGTCGAACAGCTTTGACATCGACTTCTTCACAGCCTGAACTCTGACTCACGGGTCGGACGACCCGAAGCTTTCGAAATGGATATTGCGGGCGGGCACGCCGCCCTGTTCCAGACCGGCCTGAAGCTGGGACAAAAACGGTGCCGGGCCGCACAGCATATACTGTGCCCCGTCACCCGCGCCCAAATTCAACAAATCCTGCACGGTGATGCGTCCGGTTTTGTGCGGCGCGTCATGCAGGTCCGGGCGACTGTAATAGACCTGTCCCACTGCATCAGGATGCGCTTGCAAAAGCCCTTCGATTTCAGGCGACAACGCGTGATCCGTGCCGCTTCTGGCCCCGTGTATGAACCATATGCGCTGGTTTGACTGGCGCGTGACAGCGGCATGCAGCATCGACACCATGGGCGTCAGGCCAACACCGGCGCTGACCAGCACAAGCGGGGCATCGCTGCTTGGGATCACAAAGTCACCTGACGGGCGCGAGGCCGTTACCTCTGCTCCTTCCCGCAAAGCGTCATGGAGGTAACCCGAGACCTGCCCCCCGGGCGCGCGCTTGACTGTCAGGCGGTACGTATCTTTGTCGTACGGTGATCCCGAGAGTGAGTAGGTCCGCCGCTGCGCCGCTGTTTGACCCGGTAGGTACACCGAGATCGGCAAGTGCTGACCTGCCCGGAACGGCCACAGTGGTTGGCCATCCGTAGGCGTCAGATAGAACGACATGATTTCTTCTGTTTCCCGGACCCGCCGGGCAACCCGGAGCACACGATCGGCCGCATCCTGACGGGCCCAGCGCAAAGCCAGCGCACAGGGGCGCTCGATAACGGTGTCGATGGTCATATCGATCATACGCCACGCGTCAGGGTCCCGGGCATCCCCGAGCGACCAGTCGATCTCGGCACGACCGGACAAATGCAGCAGGCCGCCGGTTTCGAAATCAATGAACACCAGACCGATGCGAGGGTCGCTGAGCAGATTGCCGATGGTGTTAAAGAAGTTGTTGCCCGAATAATCCGGGATGCGCAGATGGTTTGGCGATTTGATCTGCACAAATCCGCGCGCGCCACCCCGATGCGAGGCATCAAAACCCCGCGCCGGACCCGAGGCCTCGTTCAGCGTGCCGGACCCGATGAAGAGCGTGTCGGCCTGTTTGATCCATGCCATCTGGTCCGGGCTGAGTTGGGTGCTGCGCCGGGCTTTGTCGGGCACGTTCGCGTCTTCGCGCCGCCAAGCCCTTTCGTGGATGTATTGCGGACAGTTTCCGAAGGTCTGGCGGATATCCAGCTGAAAACCCTGCTCGGATGGGCCGACAAACCCGCTCAGCCGGTTGCGGCGGCGCGTGGCCAGTTCGATCCCGATCAGACCGACCTCGGTCCCCGCCGAAAATGCCGCATGCAGCGGGTCCTGGCTATCGAGACCCGTTGCCAGCGTCAGGGTCCGGGGATCTGGGGACCCTACAAACCCTTCGGGCCCATCGACCAGAGTGACCCAGACTGACCCTGATGCATCCGCGCCGGACAACACCAGAAACGGCAACGACGTATAAAAAGCGCGATGCTGTTCCGGCATGTGATCCCGGATAAAACCGCCCGCCCATGTCGCGACGTCACCGACGCCAGCCTTGATCTGCGCAGCACGTTCGCCTGCGTGGAAAGGGCTTTCCATCGCATCCGCTCCTTCATGTACATAGGTGATTGAGGGTCAGCCCGTCCGGCTGACCCGATGGATCAGACCAGTTCGGGTATGGGGGATCGGACCATTCCAACAAAGTTCGGCTGGCCTTCGATCCGCTCCAACCATGCCCGGATATTCGGGTATGGAGCCAGATTCACACCGCCCTCGGGTGCATGTGCGATATAGCTGTAGCCGGCCACATCCGCGATTGTGATCGTGTCGTGGGCCAGCCACTCGCGCCCGTCCAGATGCGCATCCATCACCTGAAACAAGGCATGGGCTTTGGTCACTGCAGCCTGATGATCCAAAGGCGCGCCGAATACTTTGACCAGCCGTGCCGCGCAGGGGCCGGAATAGACATTGTCCGCCGCGACGGTCAGCCAACGCTGCACCTCGGCCGCAGTTTTGGGATCTTCCGGCATCCAGTTGGACCCTTTGGCATAGGTTTGAACCAGATAAACCAGAATCGCGTTTGAATCGGCCAGCGTGTATCCTGCGTCGTCAATGGCAGGCACCAGTCCAAACGGGCTGATTTTCAGGTAATCGGGTGCTTTATGCGCGCCGTTTGCCATATCCAGATCGACCGTTTCATATGGCAGATCCAGCAGGGCCAGCATCAGCTCAACGCGGTGGCAATGGCCGGATTTCGGGTTTCGGTAGAGTTTGATCGGTGTCATCACAGTATCCTGTTTTGATTAGAGGCCAAGATCGCTGAGACCCGGATGGTCATCGGGCCGCCGACCCAAAGGCCAACGGAATTTCCGGTCTTCTTCTTTGATGGGCAATTCATTGATCGACGCGTGCCGGTGGGCCATGAAGCCGTTCTCATCGAACTCCCAGTTTTCATTCCCGTAGGCACGAAACCAGTTGCCGCTGTCGTCATGGTATTCATAGGCATATCGCACTGCGATCCGGTTGTCCGAGAAGGCCCACAGCTCTTTGATCAGGCGGTAATCCAGTTCCTTGTTCCATTTGCGGGTCAGGAACTCTTCGACCTGTTGGCGGCCTTTGGGAAACTCGGCCCTGTTGCGCCAGGTGGTGTCGGGCGTATAGGCCAGCGCGACCTTGGCCGGGTCGCGACCGTTCCAGCCATCTTCGGCTAGGCGCACCTTTTGAATTGCGGTCTCTTTCGTGAACGGAGGGAGAGGGGGGCGTGGCGGTTCAGCGGTCATCCGAGGGCATCCTGCGTTGGTTTCTGCAAGCCACATCTAGTTTGTGTTGAAAAATGTATTAATACTCTGAATTGGAAACTCATTGCTTTGCAAAACGATGATAATCAACGAGGTCGGGTTTGGATCGCATCAAAAGCCTTGAAGTCTTTATCGCCGTCGCCGAAGCAGAAAGCTTTGCAGGTGGCGCGCGTAAAACTGGCTTGAGCGCGCCGTCTGCCACACGCGGCATCAATGCGCTGGAATTGCGGCTGGGCGCGCGCCTGTTTACCCGCACCACCCGGCGCGTCAGGCTGACCGAAGTGGGCGCGGCCTATCTGGAAGATGCCCGCCACATTCTGGCACAGCTGCAGGCAGCGGACGATGCGGCCTCGGGGGCTGCGAGCATACCCGTCGGCAAGCTGAGGATCACCTGTCCAAACGAGTTTGGGCGTATCTACGTGACCCCTATTCTAACCGATTTTCTGGATGCCTACCCGGATGTATCCGCCGAAGTGGTGATGCTCGATCGGGTCGTGAATATGGTAGAGGAGGGCTTTGACCTTGCCGTCCGGATCGGAGAACTGCCGTCCTCGGGCCTCATGGCTGTCCGCGTCGGGCAGGTGCGGCGCGTCATTTGCGGGGCGCCTTCCTATTTCGAGACGCATGGCATTCCGCAAATCCCATCAGACCTGCAGGCACATCGGATCGTCGTGGCGGCATCGGGCAGCCCTCTGCCGGAATGGAAGTTCGGACTCACCCAGCACGAGGCGATCCGGATTGACCCCCGCTTGACCGTCAGCAGCGTTGCCACCGCGATTTCAGTTGCACGCAGCGGTTGGGGTTTGTGCCGCGTTCTGTCCTATCAGGTGGGCCCTGATCTGGACGCAGGCAAGCTGCGTCTTGTTCTTGCCGAACACGAACCAGCCCCGTTGCCGATCCATCTGGTACATGCAGAAGGACGCCGGGCCCCGGCAAAAACCCGGGCGTTTGTGGAATTCGCCAAAACCCGATTGCGCGCAGTATCACGGCTGAATTTCCCGCCGATTCCGGATCAGACCGGATGAACTGGGAAATACCTCAACCCTGAAGTGTCAGGTATCAGATAATGATAAAGCGTAGGGTTGAAAATGACCGCAAATCATGAATCTCAATATGAGATTTCTTGATGTTGTGTTAAGTTTCCCCAGCACGGCCCTTCCGGCCGCGCCGCTTGGCAATTTCGCCAGACGAGGGAGGAAAGTCATGTTTGCACGTATTACTCAATACAAAATGAAGCCCGGCACGCGCGAGGCGGCAACGGCGAAAATGAATGAACTGAAATCCGAAATCATGGGCATGCCCGGCATGCACTGCTTTACCAACGTGATGAACGAGGACGGCTCGGGCTATGTGGTCTCGGTGGTCGAGAGCGAGGCGACCTCAAACGCGAACGCACCCAAAGTGGCCGAGCTATGGGGCCATTTCGCCGAATTCATGGAAGGCCCGCCGACACCGGTTGGGTATGATGTGATTGCCCATTGGGGTAAGGGGTGAGTTAGCGGGCGGGGACATCCCCGCCCGTTTTAGACGAGGTGTTTAGGATGTGTGATTTCGCCCATCACATGCGTCATCCTACGCTGGCTGCGAAAGATGGGTGAACCAGCTATTTTGTGTTTGCTGTGCACTACAATTGTCTGACTGCCACCAATAGCCTACGCTATTTCACCTTGAGCGCGATCTTGATGTCTTCGATTGCTTCGATCTGCGATCGGGAGAGTTCTTCTCCGGCCAAAGGCATCAACATCTCTTGCAGGCTGTCCCATGCCCGCCCTGTGTCGATCTTTCTTAAGCGTCTGCCCAACCGCGGAACCGCATCGCTAGGACCGTTGCATTGCGTCATCAGCCATCGACCGAGGACTTCCATTTCCTGGGCTTCTTCTTCTGAACAGCGCAATCTGGTGCGCAAGAGAATGTGTAGCTGTTGACGTTGCTCTGAGGTCGGCAAGTCATCAAGTTCGATAAAAGCCTGGGCGATTGCGCAGATCGCAATACGCTCGTCGTCAATTCCCTCGACTGGATGCGCGTTCGCGACGCTTCGAAACGCCAACTTTCTGGGCGCGTTCTTCAAGGTCGTTGCAACATCATGAGCAGTGTTGATGGCTTCTCTTGGGTTGTTGCGAACCCACCACCAAACCGCTCCGCCGATAACGGTCAGGATAAGAATAACAATCGGCAAATCAATATACTCCGGAAATAAATCCAGAGTGGATTATTTATTGTTTTAGTGCAGATTGCAACCATCAGTTGCGCAACAGCTACCGCTTCCGCCGCTTCACATTCCCACCCCTTTGCCCCGGCCTGCCAGCCGTCGACCTGCCGTGTGATTTCACGGCATCCTCGGACGCCTTCTCGACCGCCCATTGCCGCGCCATGGGGTCGTCGGCGACGGCGAGGTCGACCGCTTCCAGACGTTTGATCTCATCGCGGATGTTGGCGGCCTCTTCGAATTCGAGGTTCTCGGCGGCTTTGCGCATCTTTTCGCGCAGACCGTCCAGATGCGCCTCCAAATTCGCGCCGTGCATCGGTTTGTCGATGGTGGCGGTGACGCGGTTCATGTCGACGTCGCCCTCGTAGAGACCGGCCAGAACGTCCTCGACATTCTTCTTCACCGTCTCGGGCGTGATGCCGTGTTCCTGATTATAGGCGAGCTGTTTGGCGCGGCGGCGGTTGGTTTCGCCCAAGGCGCGTTCCATCGAACCAGTGATCTTGTCGGCATACATGATCACGCGGCCATCGGCGTTCCGGGCGGCGCGGCCTATGGTCTGGATCAGCGAGGTTTCCGAGCGCAGGAAGCCCTCTTTGTCGGCATCCAGAATGGCGACCAGCCCGCATTCGGGGATGTCCAAGCCTTCGCGCAGCAGGTTGATGCCGACCAGCACGTCGAAGGCCCCTAAGCGAAGGTCGCGCAGGATTTCGATGCGTTCCAGCGTGTCGATATCCGAGTGCATGTAGCGGACTTTGATGCCCTGTTCGTGCAGGTATTCGGTCAGGTCTTCGGCCATGCGTTTGGTCAGCGTCGTGACCAGCGTCCGGAACCCGTTGGCGGCGACTTTGCGCACCTCGTCCAGCAGGTCGTCCACCTGCATGGAGACGGGGCGGATTTCGACCTCGGGGTCCAGCAGGCCGGTCGGGCGGATCACCTGTTCGGTGAAGACGCCGCCGGTCTGTTCGATCTCCCACTTGGCGGGGGTGGCCGAGACAAAGACGGATTGCGGGCGCATGGCGTCCCATTCCTCGAATTTGAGGGGGCGGTTGTCCATGCAGGACGGCAGGCGGAAGCCGTGTTCGGCCAGCGTGAATTTGCGCCGATAGTCGCCTCGGTACATGCCGCCGATCTGCGGGACCGAGACGTGGGATTCGTCGGCAAAGACGATGGCGTTGTCGGGAATGAATTCGAAAAGGGTTGGGGGCGGTTCGCCCGGGGCGCGGCCTGTGAGATAGCGCGAATAGTTCTCGATCCCGTTGCAGACGCCGGTGGCTTCGAGCATTTCCAGATCGAAATTGGTGCGCTGTTCGAGACGTTGCGCCTCCAGCAATTTGCCCTCGCCGACCAGTTGATCCAGCCGGATGCGCAGTTCCTTTTTGATGCCGATGATCGCCTGCTGCATCGTGGGTTTCGGTGTTACGTAGTGGGAGTTGGCGTAGACGCGCACATGCTCCATCGTCGCCGCACGTTCACCGGTCAGGGGGTCAAACTCGGTGATCTGTTCCAACTCCTCGCCGAAGAAGGACAGTTTCCATGCGCGGTCCTCAAGGTGGGCGGGCCAGATTTCGAGGCTGTCGCCGCGCACCCGGAACGACCCGCGCTGAAACGCCTGATCGTTGCGGCGGTATTGCTGGGCAACCAGATCGGCCATCACTTGCCGCTGGTCATATTCGTTTCCGACCTTCAGGTCTTGCGTCATTGCCCCGTAGGTTTCAACCGAGCCGATACCGTAGATGCACGAAACCGATGCCACGATGATCACGTCATCGCGTTCCAGCAGGGCGCGGGTGGCCGAGTGGCGCATCCGGTCGATCTGTTCGTTGATCTGGGATTCTTTTTCTATGTAGGTGTCGCTGCGCGGCACATAGGCCTCGGGCTGGTAGTAGTCATAGTAAGAGACGAAATATTCGACCGAGTTCTCGGGGAAGAAGCCTTTGAATTCGCCGTACAATTGCGCCGCCAATGTCTTGTTGGGCGCAAGGATGATGGCGGGACGCTGGGTTTCCTCGATCACCTTGGCCATGGTGAAGGTTTTGCCCGTCCCGGTCGCGCCCAGCAGAACCTGATCACGCTCACCGTCCAGAACGCCGCCCGCCAGTTCCTTGATCGCCGTCGGCTGGTCGCCTGCCGCATTGAACTCGGTATGCATGACGAATTGCTTGCCGCCTTCCAGTTTCAGGCGGGCGCGGACATCGTCGGCGGTCAGCTGGGTCTTGTCGGAATGGGCGTAGGGCATAGGCAGGCTCCGGGGATCAGGCCCTTACATTTGTTCTTATTTTGTCCATCTGCAAGGGGGGATCGGGGGTCATGCGGGCTGCATCCGTGTATTCTTCTGCACTTTTGCGGCACGTGCTGTCCCCGTGTTTGGATTGCGCCCGGTCTAGCGCGGGTTGATGACAGGTTCTGACATCAGCGCACCGCGACATTTGTCATCTTGTCCCCGGTCGCGCTCTGACGCATAAACATGCCCAGCCAAGTGAGTACGGAGAGGCGACATGCGCGCACGGATTTACCAGCCTTCGCGAAACGCGATGACCTCGGGGATGGCCAAGACCCGCAAGTGGGTTCTGGAATATGCCCCTGCCTCGTCGCGCGAGGTTGATCCGCTGATGGGCTGGACCTCGTCCAGTGACACGCAGACCCAAGTACGCCTGAAATTTGACACCAAGAAAGAGGCGCTGGATTACGCCAAAGACAATGGCATCGACGCGCAGGTGTCCGAGCCGCACAAGCGCAAGCCGAACGTGCGCGCCGGTGGCTATGGTGAGAATTTTGCCACAGGGCGGCGCGGTCCCTGGACCCACTGATCTGAGGCCTCCGAAGTGATCGAAATTCGCGAGGCCGATCCGGGCGCAGATGATCTGCGCCCCATCATTCAGGCTCATCTGGCCCATAGCTGGGACGCCACGCCGCAAACATCGAACCACACGCTGGATGTCGAGTCGCTGCAGGAGGCGGGTATCCGGTTCTGGGCGATTTATGACGCTGACACGGCATTGGGATGCGGTGCGCTCAAATCACTGCCGGATGGCACGGCCGAGGTGAAATCTGTCCATGTCCTCTCCAGCGCGCGCGGTCGTGGGCTTGCGCGGATGGTGATGGACCATCTTGCCGATCTCGCACGAACCGAAGGCATATCCGCGCTGGTTCTTGAAACCGGTGCCAGTCATTTGACCGAATATGATGCGGCCCGCAGGCTGTATGAATCGCTGGGCTATTCCTATTGCGGCCCGATCTATGGCTACGCGCCGGACCCCAACAGCGCCTTCATGCGCTTGGCTCTTGAACCCTCCGCGTAAAACCAGCAAGAAGGGAGCAGCGGTCCCTTAGCTCAACTGGATAGAGCAGCTGACTTCTAATCAGCAGGTTGAGGGTTCGAGTCCTTCAGGGATCGCCAATTACAACAATGAGTCACGTAATTTCGCACAGAAAAAGCATGATATCGTATGATTTCTTAGAAAACCTAGATCGAGACAATGGAGCCTAGCTAAGATGATAAAACTAAAGAAATTGAGCAGAGAATCTGCTCCGTTGAACAAGAAGGAACGCTTAAATTGGATTTTGTCCAAGTTCCGCAAAATTCGATTTCTGGAGATCGGTGTTGGACCGAACGTTTTGTATGACCGTCACAAGATACTCATTGACAACAAAATTGAATATGTTGGTTTGGATTTCGATGACGTTTGCGAAACCCACCGAACCCACCTTGAGAAAAAGGGAGTTAACCTGTCAAAGCACAAATACATTGGGAACAGCCGTAAAGGCTCATACTTATTCAATTTAATACATCTTTTGGAAGCCAACGAGCGTTTTGACATAATTTTCTTTGACGGGCATCACACGTTAAACGTGGATACCGCGCCAATGGTTGTGGCATCATTACTACTTAGGCCAAACGGTTGCTTCATAGCCGATGACTACAGCTGGTCTCTTGCCAACGCACAAAATGACATCGAAAAAAGCGATTTCTACAAAACAATGTATGACTTCGACATATACACGGAAGCCGAAAAGAAAGTACCGCATGTCAAAGTTATTTGCGATGTGATTCTACCGAATGTTCAAAATCTAGAATTGAATGCCAATTTGTCACTGCCCAACTGGAAGGTATACAATCGGAACAATGGCTGAAGCTAAATTTAGGGTAATTTCGACCTTTCAATTCCAGCGCTTGAAAGGTCGGAAAAATACTTTTAGGCTCAGAATTAGGTTACCGACCCAACTCTACCCTTGACAGCGCAGCGCTCTCGATATTCATCCCAACGCCATCTTTGCCGCACAATCGGCGGGTTGCATTCTCCCGTTCCTCGGATTCTCTGATGCACAACAGCCCTGACCGGCATTTGGCTGCACAGGACTCAAGTCACTTGGTGATGGGTTTGAACTCCAAATTTTTAACTGTGCCGACCATGGCCCGCCAACCTGCCGAGTTCGACTTGATGCAACCCCTGCACCTTTTTAGAAGCTCTGAATTCTGCACCTGTTGGTATCATTATAGACAACCCCGTACCGACTGTGATTTTCGGTATACTGTGAAGACATATTAGCACAGGTACACGAGGGGCAACCTTGCGCCCGCCCGTACCCGATCTTGTTGCCGTTTATGAACCCTTCGCCGTGGTGTTCATGGGCGTCTCTGCTCAACCAATTGTCAGCCCTCGACCAGATAACGCTCGGACAGGGGGAGGCTTGCCGCGCCTAGGGCACGCGCGTCCGGCCCAACGGTCCCGGCTGAGATCATCGGTCTTTCCAACCCAGTCAGATTCATCTCTGACAACCGGTCTTCGATGGCTTCGATCAATCGGGCCTTGACCTCGGGCGGCATCCATCCATCGATCTTGACACATTCGAAATCGATGACGCTGCAGGATGTTGCGATGGCATAGGCCAGCCCGACAGCCGCGTGGTGCAACCACGTCTCTAACACATCCTGCGGTATGTCCCAACGCTCGGACATTTCCCACAGCAGAGCGGCGTCCTGCCCATTTAAAGTTATGGATCTTTCCAAAACATAAAGACTGGCGACGTCGATCAGTGGTTTGATCGCGCCCCCGGCATCCGGAACCGGCAGCGGCCCCAATGCGCCGGCATTGCCGCGACCGGAAAAGATCGCGCCATTCAGAACCACCCCGCCACCGATGAAATACCCGACATAGAAATACAGAAAATCATCAGGCCCGCCCGACGGGCCAAAGACCAGTTCTGCCCCGCACGCTGCGGTTGCGTCATTCTGTTCGAAAATCGGGATGTCAAATCGCGACGCCAGCGCGGCCTTGATATCGGCAGTGCGCCAAGCGTCCATCTTATTCTGCGGAACCTGCAAGGTCTGCGCCCAGTCCCAGAGGAAAAACGGCATCGCGATACCCAGCCCGGCGATCCTGCCACGCATGTCCGGCGATACCCCCGAGATCATGTCGTCCAGCGCCTTCGCCGCAAAATCCAGAGTGTCATCAGGGGTCGGATAGTCATAGGTGCGCCGCGCACGCTGGCGCACATCGCCCAGAAAATCGGTCATCACCAGTTCCGAGCTGCGACGCCCAACCTTCAGACCAAAGAACAACGCCCCTTCCGGATTCAGACGCATCGGAACCGAGGGTTGCCCGACCTTGCCCCGAACAGGCTCTCCCCTCAGCAGAAGACCGTCCTTTTCCAGCTGTCGCATAATGACCGAAACCGTCTGTGCGGACAGACCCGTCATGCGGGCAATTTCGGATTTCGCCAGCGCCTCGTGCCGCCGAACCAGAGACAACACAAGACGTTCATTATGCGCCCGCATTCCACTTTGATTTGTACCGCGCACATTCGACACCCGATCCGGGGCAATGGCTTGCGGCGTTGGTTCTGACGTCACAATCGACCCTCCGCTGTTTAAAAATGTGGAATGGGTTGTCATCTGTCAATAATAAATAAGAGTGATTTATTTATTGACTCACATCTCGAATCTGAGGATGCTTTTGCCGTGTGATCGGGTTCAATTTCACCCGATCGCTTATGTGCCGACTTAGGGCACGGGAGATACTGGGAGGATTAAGAATGAACTTATCAAAGCTTGCCGGCGCCTCGGCGCTTGCATTCACCGTTATGGCCGGGTCCGCAATGGCCGAGACCACCGTGTGCCTTATCACCAAGACAGACACCAACCCCTTCTTCGTGAAAATGAAAGAGGGCGCAACTGCAAAGGCCGAAGAGCTTGGCATGACGCTGAAAGCGTTTGCAGGCAAGGTGGACGGGGATCATGAGACTCAGGTACAGGCGATCGAGACCTGTATTCTCGACGGTGCCAAGGGTATTTTGCTGACCGCCTCTGATACCTCGTCCATTGTTCCCGCAGTGAAACAAGCACGCGATGCAGGTGTTCTGGTGATCGCACTCGATACACCGCTAGAGCCGATCGACTCGGCCGATGCCACCTTCGCGACCGACAATTTCCTTGCGGGCCTTCTGATTGGACAATGGGCGAAAGCCACGCTTGGCGATGCTGCTGCGGATGCCAAGATCGCCACGCTGGATCTGGCGGTCAGCCAGCCGACGGTCGACGTTTTGCGCAATCAGGGCTTTTTGCAGGGCTTCGGCGTAGATCTGGCGGACCCGAACGTGATCGGGGACGAAAGTGACCCGCGCCTGGTCGGCAGCGACGTGACCGCAGGCAACGAAGAAGGCGGTCGCCGCGCGATGGAGAACCTTCTGGCCAAGGACCCGACGATCAATGTGGTTCACACAATCAATGAACCGGCTGCAGCGGGCGCATACGAAGCGCTGAAGGCCATTGGGCGCGAGAACGATGTTCTGATCGTTTCGGTCGATGGCGGATGCCCCGGCGTCCAGAACGTTTCGGACGGAGTGATCGGTGCGACATCGCAGCAATATCCGCTTCTCATGGCGTCGCTGGGCGTCGAAGCCGTCAAGAAATGGGCGGAAGAAGGTGTGAAGCCTGAAAACACACCGGGAAAAGACTTCTTTGATACCGGTGTTGCCCTTGTGACCGACAAGACAGCGGACGGGGTCGAGTCGATCACCGTCAAAGAAGGCATGGACCTCTGCTGGGGTTAACCTGACCTGCCGAGAGGCCGCCTTTGCGGCCTCTCGACGTAAATATCAAACTCATCAGAATCTTTGCTATTGTGTTCCACAGACGGGTTCTTGACCCATGGGGGAAGCTATATGTCCGACACGTCTCGACAATCCGACGACTTTGAATCCGCAGCGCATGGGAGTCCGGAACGTGTAGCCGAATTTGAGGATCACCGCCGGGGGGTCGTCGGGACCATCCAGCATTTTCTGCACATCAATCCATCTCTTGTGCCGCTGATCGTCCTGATCGCCGCGATTGTCATCTTCGGTGTCCTGCTTGGGTCAAAGTTCTTTTCACCCTTCGCACTGACACTGATCCTGCAGCAGGTTCAGATCGTCGGCATCGTCGCCGCCGCCCAGAGCCTTGTGATTCTGACCGCAGGTATCGACCTGAGCGTCGGGGCGATCATGGTGATGTCTTCCGTTGTTATGGGGCAATTCACCTTTCGCTATGGTCTGCCCCCAACCATCGCGATTGTCTGTGGCCTGGCAGTCGGCGCGGCAATCGGCGCGTTGAACGGCTTTCTCGTCAGCCGCATCAAGCTTCCGCCTTTCATCGTGACACTGGGCATGTGGCAAATCGTGCTGGCCGCGAACTTCCTGTATTCACAGAACGAGACCATCCGGTCGCAGGATATCGAGGCAAACGCACCGATCCTTCAGCTGTTCGGGGCCAAATTCAACGTCGGCGGCGCGGTCTTCACCGTGGGCGTTGTGTTTATGCTGGTGCTCATTCTGGGTCTGGCCTACGCCCTGCGGCACACAGCCTGGGGCAGACATGTCTATGCGGTCGGTGACGACCCTGAAGCGGCCGAGCTGTCCGGGGTCAACGTGCATCGCACCCTGATTTCAGTTTACATGCTGTCGGGTCTGATCTGCGCCTTTGCAGGATGGGCCCTGATCGGGCGGATCGGTTCGGTTTCACCCACGTCGGGGCAATTGGCCAATATCGAAAGTATAACGGCGGTTGTGATCGGAGGGATATCGCTGTTCGGCGGGCGCGGTTCGATCCTTGGGTCGTTGTTCGGCGCGCTGATTGTCGGCGTGTTCACATTGGGCCTCAGGCTGTTGGGGGCCGACGCCCAATGGACCTTCCTGTTGATCGGCATTCTTATCATTGCCGCTGTTGCGGTGGACCAGTGGATCAGAAAGGTAGCAGCCTGATGGAACCCATTCTTAAAGGACGCAATCTGGTCAAACGGTATGGCAAGGTGACCGCTCTGGACCAATGCGATTTCGATCTGATGCCCGGAGAAATTCTGGCCGTGATCGGCGATAACGGGGCCGGAAAGTCCACCCTGATCAAGGCGGTCTCGGGGGCAGTATCACCGGACGAGGGCGACGTCTGGCTGGATGGCGAAAAGGTCAACTTCCATTCACCGATTGATGCGCGCGAAGCCGGGATCGAAACCGTCTACCAGACGCTGGCCATGTCCCCTGCCCTGTCCATTGCCGATAACATGTTCATGGGGCGGGAAATCCGGCGCAAGGGTCCGCTTGGGTCATGGTTGCGTATGCTCGACCGTCCCGCGATGGAGAAGTTTGCCCGCGACAAGCTGACGGAACTGGGCCTGATGACGATCCAGAACATCAATCAGGCCGTTGAAACCCTGTCGGGTGGCCAGCGTCAGGGGGTTGCCGTGGCCCGCGCCGCTGCATTTGGGTCCAAGGTGATCATTCTGGACGAACCGACCGCGGCGCTGGGGGTCAAGGAAAGCCGCAAAGTGCTGGAATTGATCCTAGATGTGAAGTCGCGCGGCATTCCGATCATTCTGATCAGCCATAACATGCCGCATGTTTTCGAAGTCGCAGATCGGATTCACGTCCATCGTCTGGGCAAGCGGCTCTGTGTCATCGATCCCAAGGATTATTCGATGTCAGACGCGGTGGCCTTTATGACCGGCGCAAAGGAACCGCCCGCCGAGGACCAGGCGGCGTGAGCGCCGAGCCCTTTACAGCCGATGTGCAGGCCGAAAAGGTCGCCGACGCAATAGCCGCCTTGCCACCGCAGCCCACACGTCGCCTTGTTGCGCTGGCCGGACCGCCGGGTGCAGGAAAGTCGACCGTGGCGGCACGGGCGCTGTCCGCGTTGCACCGACGCGGACTCTCGGTCGGCCTCGTGCAGATGGACGGGTTCCACTATGACAACGCGATCCTGACTGCACGCGGCATGTTGGACCGCAAAGGATCACCCGAGACTTTCGACATTGCCGGGCTGCACGCCTTGCTCAGACGTCTTTTGGTCGAGGATGAGATTGCAGTGCCCGAGTTTGACCGCACTCTGGACAAGGCCATAGCCGCCAGATCGGTGATTGCGACTGATCAGCGGATCGTACTGGTCGAGGGCAATTACCTTCTTCTGGACGAACCCGGATGGGCAGAGCTACGCCGGTACTGGGTGATGTCGGTGTTCCTGAACGTCCCGCAAAAGACATTGGAAAAACGCCTGATCAAAAGATGGCTGACGCACGACCTGCCCCCCGATCGTGCGCGAGAACGCGCCCTGGCAAACGACATTCCAAACGCTTTGCGCGTCGTACAAAACTCGGTATCCGGAGACCTGATTCTGGACTAGCCGCAGGGTCATTCCTGACATTTGAACACGCAAATGCGCTCACTGACGCTGAACAAGAATAAACGGTGTTGAGTTTGTAAACCGTGGCCCAAGCCTTTACGAAAACGATAAACGTTTCGAAAGGTCATGCGCGTGCTCACACTTTTAACCAACGCAGATATTTATGCGCCGGACCCGCTTGGGCTGGGCTCGATTCTGATCGCAGGGGAAAAAATTGTTTACCTTGGCGCCGAGCAACCCAGCTTACCTGCGGCGCTGGATGCGTCCGTCCATGATCTCAAAGGTGCAGCGGTCGTTCCCGGATTTATTGATGGGCATGCCCATATCACCGGCGGCGGGGGCGAAACCGGCCCGTCCAGTCGGGTCCCGCCTCTTCTCCTGTCCTCCTTTACCTCGGCCGGGGTTACCTCGGTTGTTGGCGTTCTTGGAACGGATGATCTGACTCGCAATACCGAAGGCTTGGTCACGCAAGCCTACGGGCTGCGCGAAGAAGGGCTGTCAGCGTGGTGTCACACCGGCGGCTATCATGTTCCGCTTACGACGCTGACCGGATCCGCACGCGGAGATATCGTGTTTCTTGACCCGGTGATCGGCGTGGGAGAGCTGGCGCTGAGCGATCACCGATCCAGCCAACCCACCCTGAACGAAGTGCTGCGGATCGCCAGCGAAGCACATGTGGCCGGTTTGATGACCGGCAAAGCCGGGATCGTCCATTTTCACATGGGCGACGGGGCCCGTGGCCTCGAGATACTGGAACAGGCCATCGATGTCTGCGAAATCCCTGCGCGGGTGTTCAACCCGACCCATGTGAACCGAAACCTGCCCTTGCTGGAACAAGCCATCGCGCTTGCGCGGCATGGCTGCTTTATTGATGCAACCGCCTTTCCTGATGGCCATGTCGACCCCGGTGTCTCTGCCGCCCAGGCCTATCTGCGCTTTCGCGACGCCGGATGCCGGATGGACCGCTTTACCATCAGCTCGGACGGCGGTGGTTGTCTACCCAGTTTCGACAGCGAGGGGCAGCTGACGCGGTTCGGCGTAGGCGTGTCCCAGACCTTGCCCGACACTTTGGCCGAACTTGTCGGTCTGGGCGTTCCTCTTGCTCAGGCGCTGGCCCCACTGACAAGCAATGTCGCGGACTTGCTGAAATTGCACCACAAAGGCCGTCTGGATGCCGGCAGGGATGCCGATCTGGTGATTTTGGATGGTGATCTGGGTGTTCGGGATGTTATGGCTCGGGGTGCCTGGCACGTACAGGATCATCAGACCGTGCGGCAGGGCCTGTACGAAACCGCAAAGTAACCCTCCGGAACACTCGGGACGAACGAAAGGCAAGGAACAGCCATGTGCCCAGCACCAGCACAGGATGACACGGATCGCGGATTTATCATTCCGATCGGCGGCGGCGAAGACCGGGTCAAGGAGATGCAGATTCACCGGAAATTCCTTGAACTGTCCGGCGGTGCGGATGCAGATATCGTAGTGATCCCGACCGCATCGATGCTTGAAGAAACCGGGCCCGATTATCATCGCATCTTCTTGGATCTCGGGGCTGGGCAGGTCGAGTTTCTCCCGATCTCGCGACGGGCCGATTGTGACAACCCGGACTTTGCCAAGATGCTGGATCAGGCAACCGGAATATTCATGACGGGGGGCAATCAGCTGCGCCTGTCGGCCATTCTTGGCGGCACGCTTGTAGCCCAGAAAATTCGCCGCAAAAATGCGGCGGGCGTTCCGGTTGCGGGAACATCGGCGGGCGCTTCGATCATGTCAGAACATATGGTTGCCGGCGGTAGCAGCAACGCCGGACCCGCCGAGGGCAACATCACCCTGGCCCCCGGTATGGGGCTGACCAACGCGGTGATCATCGATCAGCACTTCACCCAACGCAATCGGCTGGGGCGTCTGCTCACAGCGTCATCGTTCAACCCTTTTCTGATCGGTCTGGGGATCGACGAAGACACCGCTGCCTTTATCGGCCCCGACAACGTTATCGAGGTTGTGGGCAGCGGAACGGTGACCGTGGTTGACGCCAGTCATCTGACCCATTCCTCGATGTGGGACGCGCGGCGGGGTGAGGCGCTCAGCCTGTTGGGCCTTCGTCTTGACGTTTTGGGTGAAGGGTGCCGTTATGATCTGACGGGTCGTCAAGCCTATCCACCCGACGAACATGCAGCGTTCTGCACCCTTCCAGTGTCAGGCGGCAATGTTGAGTGACCGCAAGAAAACAACAAACCTCAAACGGGGAAGCCTATGAAAATCGTCTCAACCAATGTCTATGTCGGCCCCAATGTCTGGGCGAGTTTTCCGGTTATTCGACATGTCGTTGATTTGGGATTTTTGGAAGACTGGCCGTCGGCAAAGATCGGCCCCGAGTTCATTGATGGCCTGATTGCAGCGCTGCCGGGCCTGTCCGAGCACGGCTGCTCGTATCGCGAGCCGGGTGGCTTCATCCGGCGTCTGCGGGAAGACGAAGGCACCTGGCTGGGCCATGTGATGGAACATTGCGCATTGGAAATCCAGGGCGTGGCGGGAACGGATGTGACCTTTGGGCGAACCCGATCCACCGGTGAGCCCGGGCAATACAACATGGTTTACCAATATCGCCAGCGCGATGTCGGCCTTGATGCGGGCAAGCTGGCGCTTCGGTTGCTGATGCATCTTCTGCCGCAAGCGCTGAAGGATCAGTCCGATTATGAATTTGACCCGGAATTCGACTGGGAAGACGAATTGCGCACTTTCGTGCTGCGGGCACAGCGCAAGGAATTCGGCCCCTCAACCGGATCCCTGGTTAAGGCTGCGGAAGAACGTGACATCCCGTGGTTGCGGTTGAACGAGTATTCGTTGGTCCAGTTCGGCCATGGCAAGTATCAGAAACGCATTCAGGCAACGATCACGTCTGAAACCAAACATATCGCGGTCGAAATTTCCTGCGATAAGGAAGACACCCACAATCTGCTGAACGATCTGGGCCTGCCGGTGCCCAAACAGCATATGGTTTACAGCGCCCGTGAAGCTGTCCGGGCGGCGCGGCGCATTGGTCATCCGGTGGTCGTGAAACCGCTTGATGCAAACCATGGGCGCGGCGTGTCAATCAACCTGAATTCCGATACCGAGGTCGAAGCCGGGTTTCATGAGGCCAAGGAACACTCCAAAAGCCGTGCCATTCTTGTGGAAAGCTTTGTCACCGGGTTCGACCACCGGATGCTTGTGATCAACAACAAGCTGGAAGCTGTCGCCAAGCGCGTGCCCGGGCATGTGGTCGGGGACGGCAAAAGCACAATCGCCGAGCTGGTTGATATCGTGAACCTCGATCCGCGGCGCGGGATTGGTCACGAGAAGGTGCTGACACAGCTGGAGCTTGACAATCAGGCCAACCGGCTGCTGGCTGACGCCGGTCACAGCGCCGAGACCGTTTTGCCGGAGGGTGAGATTTTTTACCTTCGGTCTACGGCCAACCTGTCGACAGGCGGGACGTCGATCGACATGACCGATGTCGTGCACCCCGATAACCGCGACATGGCCGAGCGCGCGATCATGGCAGTGGGTCTGGATGTGGGAGGTGTCGATTTTCTGATCGATGACATCACCAAATCCTACAAGGAAATCGGCGGCGCAATTGTCGAAGTCAACGCGGCACCCGGGTTCCGTATGCATGTGGCACCCTCGGAAGGTCAGTCGCGTGATGTATCGGGCAAGGTCATGGACATGCTGTTTCCCGTCGGAGAGGAGGCACGCATTCCGATTGCCGCCATCACCGGGACAAACGGAAAAACAACCACCTCGCGGATGCTTGCTCATATCATGAAGGGCAGCGGCAAAACGGTGGGCATGACCTCCACGGATGGGGTTTATGTTGACGGCAAGCTCAGCGTCAAAGGCGATATGACCGGCCCGAAATCGGCGCAGATCGTACTGCGCGACCCGGTTGTGGATTTTGCGGTCATGGAAACCGCGCGGGGCGGGCTGGTGCGGTCCGGGCTGGGGTATCAACGATCCAACGTGGCCGCATGCCTGAACGTATCCGCAGATCATCTGGGCCTGCGCGGCATCAACACTGTCGAAGAACTGGCCGTCGTCAAACGTGTCGTTGTCGAAAGCGCAACCGATACGGCGGTTTTGAACGCAGACGATCTCAACTGCCTGAAGATGGCGGATTATGCCGATGTCGAGTCGATCTTTTATGTCACCGTCAATCCCGGGCACAGCCTGGTAAAGCAGCATATCAAGGCTGGCGGCAAAGCCATCGTTCTGGAAAGCGGCATGAACGGCGACATGCTGACCATCTATGACAACGGCCTTCACATGCCGGTACTCTGGTCTCATCTGATACCGGCTGCTTTGGAGGGCAAAGCCATCTTCAACGTCCAGAACGCAATGTTTGCGGCGGCGATGGCCTATAGTTTCGGTGTTGATCTGGACAATATCCGCCACGGGTTACGGACCTTTGATACAAGTTATTTCCAGGCCCCAGGCCGGATGAATGTCTATGATGAGCATCCGTTCAAGGTCATCCTGGACTACGCGCATAACCCCGCAGCTATTGGCGTGGTCACCGACCTTGTGGACCGGCTGGACGTAAAGCGCGAACGTATCGTGGTCGCTGCGATGCCGGGTGATCGGCGCGACGAGGATATTGTGGAAAGCGCGGCGACCTTGGCCGGGCATTTCGATCATTACATCTGCAAAGCCGACGATCAGAGACGCGGGCGCGGTCACGATGAAGTACCACAGATGATCAAGGCGGAATTGATGCGCAATGGCGTGCCCGAATCCTCGATCAGCATCATCCCGGATGAGGTCGAAGCGGTAACTGCCGGTCTTGAACGGGCCGCTCCGGGTGATCTTCTGGTGATCTTTGGCGACGACAGCGCAAGATGCTGGAAACAGATCATCTATCACAACGCTGGCGAAGATACGGCCGAAGCCGAGGCGCATATCCCGAAACCTGCCGTCCTGAGCGGTTTTGAAGACATGTTTGATGGCGATCAGTCGCTTATCCGCGATGAACGCGGCGTGCGTCTGGCCCGCGAAATTGACGAAGAAGCCGATTGATCGGAGGATCCCCGATGGATCGCATCGAAGAGCTTGAAACAGCGTTGAAGATTGTCAGTGCAAGCGCGGACAATCTTCGTGTCGATGACGCCCGGCGCCTGACCGGACCCGGTTTGTTATGGGATCGCCCGGGCGCAGTGATCGACGTATTCTGCGATGATGCCACGCGCGAGATGATTGCGCCGTTGTGGGCTCGTCACGCCCGGCGGGTTTTGGACGCGTTGGGATGGCAGGACCAAAACCACATCCTGCGCCAATTTGAAGGCGGCGTGAACATTGCCATTTCGGCCCCGATGGACCAGCTCTATTCGTCGATTTTCGCGGCGCAGACCGCGTGGCACTTTTGTGCAGCCGACATATTGGATCAACCCGCGGGTGATTTTGACAACATGATCGCCGACATAAAATCCGTGATGGCGAAAGAGGCGAACCCGCCCTTGATCGATTTGATCAACGCCGCGCATGCCCATGGTATCGATATCCTGTGTGACGATGACGAGATTTCGATTGGCCATGGCACCGGCTGTCAAATCTGGCCGGTCGATGCCTTGCCCGCACCTGATCAGGTCGACTGGACTGCACTGCATGATGTGCCTGTTGCCTTTGTCACTGGAACAAATGGCAAAACGACCACAACCCGCCTTTGTGCGGCTATTGCCGCAACTGCGGGACTGACCGCAGGATTGACCTCGACCGATTTTGTACGCGTTGGGGACCGCATACTTGATCGCGGTGACTATTCCGGTCCCGGCGGTGCGCGCATGTTGCTTCGCGATCCACGACTCGAGGTTGCCATTCTCGAAGTTGCCCGCGGCGGCATCCTACGGCGCGGTCTGCCAACACGCCGCGCAAAGGTTGCCGTGGTGACCAATGTAGCCAACGATCATCTGGGACAATATGGCGTGAACACAGTTCCCGAACTGGCGCAGGCCAAATTCGCAGTCCATCGAACCCTGGCCGAGGATGGCGTGCTCGTCCTGAATGCGGATGATCCCTTCGTGGTCGCCGAGGCCGAACACGCCGCCGCTACAACTTGGTGGTTCGCGCTAAATCCCGATAATTCAAAAGTTCGAACAGCCCGAGACCAAGGCCATCCCTGCGCGTACATGACCCGCGAAATGTTGATGTTCTTTGACGGAACAACCGAACATGCCGTGACATCGGTTCACAATGTTCCCATTACGATGGATGGTGCGGCAAAGTATAACATTTCCAACGCGCTGGCCGCCTTATGCTTCGCAAAAGCGTTGGATCTGGACGCACGTGACATCCAAGCCGGTCTGGCGAATTTCAAACCCAACGCACAAGATAACCCCGGACGCTGCAACGAATTCACGCATAACGGCGCCCGTGTTTTCGTGGATTTTGCACATAATCCACACTCAATTGCAGCAGTCTGCGATGCGATGTCCGCTATTCCGGCCAAACGCCGCTTTATCATGCTCAGCCATGCCGGGGACAGGTCCGATCAGGACATACACAACGTTACCCTGACCGCGATGGGTTTCAAACCCGACGTAGTGGTCGCTGTCGAGATGGAGAGCTACCTGCGTGGTCGAAGCCTTGGTGAGATTCCAGCCTTGATCCGTCAGACCGCAATCGGTGCAGGACTGGCGTCTGACAGCGTCATTGACGCGCGTTCTCCAACGGAAGCCGCGCAAATGATTTTAGAGCAGTTACAGCCTGGCGATCTCGCTCTGTTACTCGTTTTGTCCGAGCGCGATGCGGTATTCGAGTTACTGCTGGATTGATCCTGATCGTTTTGACAGTACCGGGGAGCCACTGATGAGTATTTTACTGGTGTCCTACCTGTTATGTTGACCACCCCGGAACGAACGAGGCTGTCTTCTCGTAGCTTACGGCTTTGCACCTCTGGCGTTCAGGATATGAGCCTGACGATGTGAAGTCGTTAAGCAATTGATCCAGTGGATCACTTGTAGTCTGA